>JANNMQ010000927.1:0-6401 GCA_031398045.1 Rubrivivax sp. | reverse complement strand
ACAAAACCGGTGCCCCACAGCCAGGAGCCACCCAGTGCGCCGCCCTCGGCCTTGCTGGCTGAATTGGCGACTCGGGTGCGCCGCTCGGTGCTGCCGTCTTCCAGCGGCCGATCAAACGCAGGCACACGCAGTTCGCCAGTGCGGCGTTTGAAGGCATCGGCGTGCAGGGCAAAGTGGGTGTTGCCACCTTCCACAAGCGCCGACGCCGCGCGTTCACGGGCAGCGCCGCCCCCGCGTGTTTCCACCGCACCAGACCAGGGCCCGGTGGGCGCTTTGGGAATGCGGTTGTCGATGGCGTTGACCACGCCGCCCACGGCACTGCCGCCATACAGCAAGGCAGCGGGCCCGCGCAACACTTCCAGCCTTTCAACGACCAGGGGGTCGATGGGCACCGCGTGGTCGAAGCTGAGGCTGGACGCGTCGATGGAGGCACCCGCATTGCTGAGCACGCGGATGCGGTCGCCGTCCTGGCCGCGGATGACGGGGCGGCTGGCATGGGGGCCGAAGTGGGTGGACGACACGCCCGGCAGGCCGTCGAGCGTGTCGCCCAGCGTACTGCCGCGGCGCAGCACCAGGCCGTCGCCGGCCAAAACTGAGGAAGGTGTGGCGACGTCGCTGCGGCCCAGCGGGTTGCCGGTGATGATGACCTGGGGCGTCGTGGTTTGTGCCCAGGCAGGGGCGAGGGCGGCCAGGCTGGCCGCCAGAAGGGTGGGTTTCATGCAGAAGTCCTCGTCGGCCTCCGCGAGCGCGGGCGGCCGATCACAAGCAAAAAAGGATGTGCCGCAGCGGGGCTGCAGCGGTGCGCTTGGAGAACTCAGGCCCGGGGCGGGCCGCGGGCTTCGTAGGCCTGGGTGGGCCGTGCCGGGGTGATGGGGGCAGAGCCGTGCTGGGGTGCCGAGGTGGCCCAGACCATGGCCAGCACCTGCACGTCGGGGCCGCCCGGCGCTTGGCCGAACAGCAGATGGTCAACAACTTGGCAGACCGGTGAACCGGCCCTGTGCTCATCGGTGGCGGCGCCGTCGCCTGTGGCGGCGTGTGTATGTGCAGCGCCTTCCGCAGGCGCATGCACAGGTGCCTGAGAGGAGGCTGCCCATTGAACCTGCGCCTGATTGCCCACCAACAGCGGCGCGTGCACCACAGCATGCACCAGCGCCCCGAACTGCGACACCAGCAGCGCCAGCAGCGCCAGGCTGATGACGCGGCGGGCGCGCTGGGAGGCGTGTTGAAGCAGCATCAGTCGCGCATGCAGTTAGTGTCTAGTTGCACAAGTCTTGCTGCATTCGATCGTCCTGGCATCCCCGGGCGCAGCGTTGCAAATCCGCGCGATGCCGCTGGGCATCGCTGTGGTTTGCGCCTTGCGCGCGGGGCGCCAGATCGATCTCGGTGCTCACGCAGACTTATGCATCTAGACACTAAACCCGCAGCCGCGCCGCAGCGCTGTCAATGCTGAGCTTCAGGTCGGCATAGCTGTGGTGCACCGCAAACTGCGGAAACCGCGCCACGATACCGGCTGGCGGGTGAATGAAGAAGCCGGCGTCGGCAGCGCCCAGCATGCCCGTGTCGTTGTAGCTGTCACCCGCGGCGATAACCTTGAAGTTCAGTGACTTCAAAGCGTTCACGGCGTGGAATTTCTGGTTCGGTTGGCGCAGGTGGTAGGCGGCCACATACCCGTCAGCGTCCACCTCCAGCCGGTGGCACATCAGCGTGGGCCGGCCCAGTTGCTGCATTAGCGGGTCGGCAAATTCGTAAAACGTGTCGGACAGGATGATGACCTGGTAGCGGCTGCGCAAGTCGTCCAGAAATGTCTGGGCACCTTCCATCGGCGCCATGCCGGCTATGACAGCCTGGATGTCAGCCAGCTTCAGCCCGTGCTTGCGCAACAACGCCAGGCGAAAGCGCATCAACTGGTCGTAGTCGGGCTCGTCGCGCGTGGTGCGGCTGAATTCGGCGATGCCGGTGCGCTGGGAAAAAGCGATCCAGATTTCGGGGATCAGCACACCTTCAAGGTCGAGGCAAACAATCTGCATGGGCTCTCCTGTGGGAGCGCAGATGCTAGTGCAGTGCGGCTGGTGCAGTGCGGCGCTGCAGCCGGCCCTGGGGCGACTGACAGCGGTCAAGCGTGGCCAGCGGCCACGCACTGTTGTCAATCTGCTGCGGTCAACACCACGCTGACTTTGCGCAACTGCCCATTGCGCCACACGCTGAGCAACACCGTGTCGCCCACATTGCGGCGCTCCAGGTTGGACAGCAGGTCGTCCAGATCGGCCACCGGTTCGTCGTTGATGGCGGTGATGACGTCGCCGCCGATCACCTCGCCACGTTGACCGCGCCTGAAGGGCTGCAGGCCGGCGCGTGCCGCTGCACCGTTGTTGCCCACTTGGACCAACACCACGCCCTTGGGCAGGTTCAAAGCGCGCTGCAAGTTGGCGGCGCCGGCGGCTATGCCCAAGGCGGGGCGCACAAAACGGCCGTCGCGAATCAGCCGCGGCACGATGCGGTTCACCTCGTCCACCGGAATCGCAAAGCCGATGCCGGCGCTGGCGCCGCTGGGGCTGGCGATCTGCGTGTTGACGCCAATCAGCCGGCCGGCTGAATCAAGCAAAGGTCCGCCGGAGTTGCCGGGGTTGATGGCGGCGTCGGTCTGAATGACGCCGCGGATGGTGCGGCTGTTGAAGGATTCGATTTCGCGGTTCAGCGCGCTGATGATGCCGGTGGTCAGTGTCTGGTCCAGGCCAAACGGGTTGCCAATGGCGTACACCCGCTGGCCCACTTGCAGGTCGCGGCTGGAGCCCAGGACGATGGCGGGCAGTTTGTCTTTAGGCGCTTCGATCTGCAGCACCGCCAGGTCTCGATCGGGGAAAGCGCCGACCAGTTTGGCGTCAAAAACGCTCTGGTCGGCCAGCGTCACCCTTGCGCCGTTGGCGCCCTGGATGACGTGGAAATTGGTCACCACATGGCCCGCCTTGTCCCATACAAAGCCGGTGCCGGTGCCACGCGGCACTTGCTGCACATTGGTGGAAAACAGGTCGCGCTGCGCGCCCAGGCTGGAGATGTGCACCACCGAAGGCGAGGTGCGTTTGAACAGATCGACGTTGGCCTGTTCGTCTGCGGCCAGTGCACCCCGGGGCGTTACCGCGCGCGGGCTTGCGTCTGGGCGGCTTTGCACCAAGGGGGTGGCCACCACAACGGCTGTCAGGGCGGCGGTGGCCAGGGCCATCGGCGCAAGGTATTTGGTCATGGTGTGCAGACTTGCCAGGTGTTGAACTGCGGAAAAGGCCATGTGGGCACAAAGGCCGTTTTCACAAGCCCCTGCATGCGCTGCGGCGGCGCCTGGCGTGGATCAAGCGCTGGATCAAGCGCTGGACTGCGCGCGCAGGCCCAGCCGCTGCCGGGCTTGCGCCGGCGTGGCGATGTCGCGCCCGGCGCGGCGCGCGCAGGCAACCAGTGCCTGCACCAGCACGCCGTTGCCGCTGGCTCGTTCGCCGCCCGGCAGATAGAAGGTGTCTTCCAACCCGGTGCGCAGGTTGCCGCCCAGATCAGCTGTTTTCTGGTGCACGCGCCAGATCTCGGTGCGGCCGATCAACGTCGTCTGCCACAACGCGCCAGGTGGTGCATAACGCGGCAGCAGTGCCAGCAGATCGGCGTCGCAGGGCATGCCGCTGGCCACGCCCATCACGAAGTTGACCTCGGGCACACCGCTGAACATGCCCGCCTTCAGGTACATCGACACGCTGCGCAGGATGCCGACATCAAAACACTCAAACTCGGGATGGGTGCCGGTGCTGGCCATCACGTCCAGCATCTGTTTCACCTTGGATACCGGGTTGTCGAACACCATCGGCGGCCAGGCCCAGTCGCCGTTGTCCTTGATCTTCAGGTAATTCAGCGTACCGGCGTTGCAGGCGGCAATCTCGGGTTTCACCCGTTCCAGGCAGGCCTGCGGACCGCTGATGTCCTTGCCCACCACGCCTGTGGTCAGATTGATGATGACACCGGGGCATGCGGCGCGGATGGCGTTGCAGATGGCGTCGGCCACATCGGGGTCCCAGCTGGGCAGGTGGCCCTGGCCGGGCTCTTGCGAACGCAGGTGCACATGCATGATGCTGGCGCCGGCGTTGAAGGCATCACGTGCTTCAGCGGCCATCTGTGCGGGTGTGACCGGCACCGGATGTTGCTGCGGGTTGGTCAGCACGCCGGTCAAGGCACAGGTGATGATGGCTTTGTCGCTGCTGCTGGGGTGGTTCATGGTGCGGCGCTTTCGGTGATGATGAGTTCAACCAGCACGGCACCGGCGGCCACCGTGTCCTGGGGTTTGACGTGCACGGCACCCACGGTGCCGGCAGCGCCGGCGTGCAGCCACATCTCCATTTTCATGGCTTCCACACACACCAGGGGCTGGCCGCTGGCAACGGTGTCGCCGGTTTGCACGGCCACCTGCGTCACCACGCCGGCCACGGGAGCGCGTGCGCGTCCGGGGTCGGCGGCGCTGTCGGTTTGTGGGTAGGGTGAAGGTTCGTCGAAGCTGAACACGGCGCCTTCCAGCGCCAGATGCAGCGTGCTGCCGTCTGCCACTGCGTCTGCCACTGCGATAACGCGCCGCAGCACCCCATCCACCCGAAGCTGCGCCTGGTGGTGGTGCCAATGCAGCAGTTGCACACCCTGCACGGGCGCACGCAACGTTTGCTGCGCACCCTGGCAGTGCAGGTGCAGGTCGAAGCCGGTGACGCTGGCGGGGCGCTGCGCCAACAGCGCAGGGCTCACGGCGCCGCCGGCATTGCCCGTGCGCAGCGCGGCGGCCATGCGCCATGCATCAGGCGGCGGCAGTGGCCGCGTCAACCAGGCTTCGCAGCGGTCTGCGGGCTGTGCTGCCCACTCGTCCAGACGGGTGGTGGTCAACTGCGCCTGCGTGAACTGCGGGTGCTTCAACAGGTCGCGCAGAAAACGGCCGTTGTTGCGCAGGCCCATCAGCGGCAGGTTTTCCAGCGCATGCGTCAATCGCCGCACGGCGTCAGCGCGGTCCCGGCCGTGGGCGATAAGCTTGGCCACCATGGCGTCGTAGTAGGGCGTGACGTCGTCGCCTTCGGCAATGCCGTGGTCGACGCGCACACCAAACATGTCGCTGCCAACTGGGGCCATGGGAAGCACTGCATCGGGCCGCCAACCGGTGATGCGCCCCGTCTGCGGTTTGAAGCCGTCGTACGGGTCTTCGGCGTACAGACGTGCTTCTATCGCGTGGCCGTTGAAAGACACCTGCTCTTGTGTCAGCGGCAGCGCTTCACCGGCAGCCACGCGCAGTTGCCATTCCACCAGGTCCAGCCCGGTGATGCACTCGGTCACTGGGTGTTCCACCTGCAGCCGGGTGTTCATCTCTAGGAAGTGGTGCTTCAACGACCCGTCGGCCTGCGTCTGCACGATGAATTCCACCGTGCCAGCACCCACGTAATCCACAGCCAGCGCAGCGGCCACCGCGTCACGGCCCATGGCGGCGCGCAGTGCCGGGCTGACCACCGGGGAGGGCGCTTCTTCGATGACCTTCTGCCGCCGCCGTTGTGCCGTGCAATCGCGCTCACCCAGGTGGATGGCGTTGCCGTGGCTGTCGGCAAAGACCTGGATTTCGATGTGCCGTGCGTGCTCGATCACCTGTTCCAGCATCAACGTGCCATCACCAAAGGCGCTGAGCGCTTCTCGCCGCGCCGCGGCCAGAGCAGCGGGCAACTCGGCCAGCTCGTGCACCAGCCGCATGCCGCGCCCGCCGCCGCCAGCCACCGCCTTCACCAGCAGTGGCAGGCCCAACGCCTGCGCCGCCGCTTGCAGGGCTTCATCGCTTTGTTCTTCGCCCAGATAGCCCTGCGCGCACGGCACGCCGGCAGCCAGCATGCGCCGCTTGGCCAGCGCTTTGTTGCCCATGGCGCGGATGGCGCTGGCGGGTGGGCCGATGAACACCAGACCGGCATCGGCGCAGGCTTGTGCAAAGTCGGCGCGTTCCGACAAGAAGCCGTAGCCCGGGTGCACCGCGTCAGCGCCGGTCAAGCGTGCAGCGTGCAGCAACGCTTCGATGTTCAGATACGAATCGGCCGCTGGTGCGGCGCCGATGTGCACTGCTTCGTCGGCCTGCTGCACATGGAGCGCGGTGGCGTCGGCACTGCTGTAAACGGCCACCGTGCGGTAGCCCAGACGGTGCGCGGTGCGCATCACCCGGCATGCGATTTCCCCGCGGTTGGCAATCAGGATCTTGCCGAAGCTCATGGCTGCGCCCAGCGCGGTTTGCGCTTCTGCAGAAAGGCCGTGGTGCCTTCGATGCCCTCAGCGCCCAGCGCTGCAGCTGAAAACACCGCTGCCGCTTCTTGCACCAGCGCGGCTGGTGACTGAAACCGCGCTTTGGCCATCAGCGCCTTGGTGGC
>JANNMQ010000811.1:0-3336 GCA_031398045.1 Rubrivivax sp. | reverse complement strand
GGTGACGCTGGACCTGCCGCGGCAGGCCATTGAAAGCCAAGGCCTGGTTGCACAGGCCGTGATTGCGCTGCGCCAACGCCCGTATGGCATGGAAGTGGCGCATGTGAGGGCCACCGCTGCTGCACCCCAGGCGTTTTTCCTGCTGTTGGCCGATGCCTGGCGCAGCGACCTGGATACCCGCGCCGTCACCCTGTGACGCGCCAGGCGGGCTGGCCAGCCTGTCTGCGGCTGGCGCTGGCCGCTGCCGCCAGCCTGCTGCCGCTGTCAGCCCACGCCGGCAGCATCGGCCAGCGCTTTTGTGACCTGCAAACACCGCTGCAGGCCGCGCAGCTGGACCGCAAGCTGCGTTTTGCCGCTATCGCCAAAGAAGCCTTGCAGGCCAGTGGTGCGCGGGTGGCGCTGGTGGCCCGGTCGGGTTTGAACCTGCAGCGCTTTGGGGTGCGCTATTCCCATGCTGGCATCAGCCTGCAGCAGGGTGAATGGGGTGCCTGGCAGGTGCGTCAGCTTTACTACGTCTGTGACGAAGGCCGGCCGCGCGTGTTTGACCAGGGCCTGGCAGGGTTTGTGGCCGGTACCGAAGACCCTGACAGCGGCTACTTGTCGGCCTTGTTGTTGCCACCGGCCGCAGCACAGCCGGTGCAGCAGACGCTGCAGGACAAACCCCGCGTGTTGGCCTTGCTGGCTGCCGACTACAGCGCCAATGCCTATGCGTACAGCCTGCGCTACCAGAACTGCAACCAGTGGCTGGTGGAACTGCTGGCCACCGCATGGGGCGGCCTGACGGTGCCCCCGGGCGCGGGCCAGCGCCCGTTGCGCGCGCAAGCGCAAGCCTGGTTGTCTGCGCAGGGCTACGCACCCGGCGGTGTGGACGTGGGCTCGCATGCGCTGATGGCCGTGGCGCCGCTGGTGCCGTGGATACACCTGGACGACCACCCCGAAGCCGACCGTTTTGCGCTGCGCCTGCGCACCAGCTTGCCAGCCGACATCGAACGTTTTGTGCGCCAGCGTGAACCGCAGGCGCAGCGCATCGAGCTGTGCCACGCGGCGGGCCGCGTGGTGCTGCGCAAGGGCTGGCAGCCAATCGCCGAGGGCTGCGTGCCCGCCGACGGCGATCGCGTTTTTGCGCTGGACGAATAGACCGGGACTTTTTTTGCTCCGGCCGGGTACTGAGCTGCTGCACACACGGGTTGGCAGTGCAAAGGGCTCAAGCCCACCGCACAACAGCCGACAACCGGACATGAGCCCCCTGTTGCTGCGCCGCCCATCTCTGCTTTTGTGCCATGGCGCGCCGGGCCGTCATCTGAAGCACTGAGCGCCCATGCTGGACGACGACCCCATACGCATCGCTGCGCTGAGCCGCCTGGTGTTGCAACTGCACCGGGGGTGCCGGGTTTGGCCCAGCATCACTTTTCACGACCGCGCCTGTGAATTGCTGGCCGAGTTGCTGCCGTTGGACCATCTGTTGTGGGGCGCTGAAAACCCGGGCACCCACAGTCTGGTGGCGCTGCACCGCTACCGTGTGCCTGACGGGCTGTGGGCGCAAACGTTGTCTCAGGGGCTGGGGGCCGACCCCCTGCTGGTTGCCGCGCGCGCCACGCCGGCCACGGCAGTGGTGGTGAGCTTGGGCCCCTACATCGACAACAGCGACAACAGCGACAACAGCGACAGACGGCACGGCCTGGCCATCACGCAGCTGGAGCCGCTGTCCAAACTGCGCAGTTTTTGGTGCATTTGGCGCGGCGGCGGCGCGCAGGCCTTCAGCGCCAGCGACCAGCGCCTGCTGCAGTTTGTGGTGCCGCACCTGATGGAAACCGCGCGCGAAAGCCAATTGGCGCGGGTGACAGACGGTGCCGAAGCGGCGCCCCCGCGCAGCCATGCAGTCTGCGACCTGCAGGGTGCCTTGCAGCACCTGGACGACCGCTGTCAGTCGCTGTTGCGGCTGGAATGGCCAACTTGGCCAGGGGGTGTGCTGCCGGCACCGTTGCTGGCCGTGTTGAAGTCGACCCCGTCGATGAGGGCCGGTGCGCCGTCCGCTGAATCGTCACCCACCGAGGCACCACTGTTTGTCGGCCGCCGCATCGCCGCGCGCCTGACGGTCAGCGGCCACACCGTGATGCTGGCGGTGCGCTTGCGGGCGCCTTGCGACAAACTCAGCGCGCGCCAGCGCAGCATTGCCCAGCTGTATGCCAGCGGCAGCACCGGGCCCGAAATCGCCCAGCGCCTGGGCTTGGCGCCGTCCACGGTGAACAACCACCTGGGTGAAGTGTTCAAGAAACTGCAGGTCAACAGCAAGCTGCAAATGGCACTTGCGCTGAAGGGCGCTGAAGCTTGATGCCCGACCTGGGTTGAACACCCCAGCCTGCTGGTGGGTTGCAGGGTGTGGCGGTGTAAAGGTCTTGCCATGGGGTGCTGACCCCAGCCTGTGACTGCAATGCGACTTTGAAAGCCGGCGGGCCACCGCCGCAAACCGCTGCTGCTGCCGCATGCGGCCCCCAACGCAGCTGTGTGAAGCCAACCAGGCCCCTGCTTGGCCCGAGCAGACGTGCAGTGCATCACGCCAGCCTCCTGCATGAAGCCGGTCTGCACCGGCGGGCCCGCTGGGGCCCGTGGGTTGGCCCCGCTCTTGCAAACAGCAGCAGCCATGACAGCCGCAGCACGTGGTTGCTCCCCAACATCGCCACCGAAAGAAGAACATGACCCCATCGCACACCCTTCGCCGCCTGAGCGCCGCCGCCGCGCTGTCGCTGGCCCTTGCAGCCACCGCCCACGCCGCCCCGCTGTACAGCAACGGCGCGGTGGTGGACGGTGCCGGTCTGTCGGTGCTGGTGTCGCCGGGCGGCACCCTGGGTTGGGGTGCACAAACCGCTTCGAACAACCGTGTGGCCGAAGACTTCACGGTGCCACTGGGCAGCAGCTGGAATGTGCAAAGCCTGAGCCTGTACAGCTACCAGACCGGCTCCAGCGGATTCACGTTCACGTCGGCCAACTGGCAGATCATCTCGGGCGACGTGAACGCTGGCGCCGTGGTCTCAACCGGTACGGCTGCCGTCAGCGACGAAGGACAGGTGGGCTATCGCGTCACCAACTCCACGCTGGCCAGCACGCAGCGGCCGATTCATCAGATGGGGGTGGACATTCCCGACGTTGAACTGGGTGCCGGCAACTACTGGCTAACCTGGAGCATCGGTGGCACGCTGGCCAGTGGGCCGTGGGTGGTGCCCACCGTGGACAGCGTGTCGGGCAATGCGATGCAAAGCGTGGCCGGTGGCAACTTTGTAGCGGCCCTCGATACCGGCAGCCAGCGCACCCCCGAGCTGGCCTTTGCTTTGAACGGCA
>JANNMQ010000791.1:0-1508 GCA_031398045.1 Rubrivivax sp. | reverse complement strand
GGCTGGCCATCATCCCGACTGCGCGCTGCCACCTGGCCGCCGCACCCAATGCCGGCACACCGGTGTTTCTTGCCCACGGCAACAACGACGGCGTGGTACCTATGGCACGTGGCACCGCCGGGCGTGACCTGCTGCAAGGGCTGGGCCAGCCGGTGCAGTGGCAGCAGTACCCGATGGAACATTCGGTGTGCGTCGAAGAAGTGCGCGCGCTGCAGGCCTGGCTGCTGAAGGTGTTGGCCTGACCCACCTCGGGCCAGCCCGGTCGGGCTCGGTCGGTACCTGATGCTGGGCGGCTTGGGCAAATTCCTTGCAGCTACTTCAACGGCTGCAGCACCAAACGCTCGATGTAGGTACTGCGTGCCAGCTTCTGCGCTGCCGTGCCCTGGCGTGACAACACCGATTCAGCCACTTCGTAGCTGTACAGGATGAAAGCGCGCATCGCAGCATCATGGTCTTCAAAGCCCAGCGCCCGAAAAACCTGCGTGTGATACGCCAGGCGCGCAGCGTCACCGTCATCCACCGCCTGGCGTGCCATCGCGTCGCGGCGCGCCCAGGCACGTATGGCCAGTTCGATGCGTGCTGCGCGCGCTGCAGCGCGGCCGCGAAAAGGCAGTGAAATCACGTCGCGCAGCTGCCGCAAAGGGTCGGTGTGCGCCGTTTCCAGGCGTTTTGTCAACTGCTGCGTCGTGGCCTCGCTCCAGGCCTGCAGCACGCGCCGCAGCAAGTCTTGCCGATCACGAAAGTGCCAATAGAAACTGCCCCGCGTGACGCCCAGTTGAGTGGCCAGCAGGTCCACTTTGACGTGGTCGATGCCTTGGTCCACCAGCACCTCGGTGGCAGCAGCAATCCAGTGTTCGGGCAGCAGGGTGCTGCGGGCGTCGGGCGCTGGCGCGACCGCTGAGGCCGAAGCGGCTGCGCCCACCGGACTGCCAGTGGCAGCACCGCTGCGACGTCGGCGGGTGGGTGGGGAGGGGTTCGTCATGGCGCAGAGCTGCAACATCAGTAAAGGCAACAACAAAACGATGATGCCATACAGTCATGTATGGGAATGCGTGTAATCCCTGAGCGCTTTTGCAGCAAGGTCTGGCTAGCATACGCCACCAAACACATACAGATGTGTATGGACATATCGGCGACTCTGGCGATGGCACCCCATCCATCCCCAGCACCACCGTGGAGCCCTTGATGACCGCAGCCTTTTTTGACAACACGCGTTTGCTGGCTCCCCGCCAAACCCAGCGCGTGAGTCTGGCCGACGGTGCTTTTGTGCTCAGCCACCCCGAGCCCTTGGCACCCTATGCACGCTGCGTGGGCGAATGGCTGGAGCTGTGGGCCCAACAAACGCCCCAGGCGCCGGCCTTTGCCGAGCCGCAGGCGGCCGGTGACAACGCCGGCTGGCGCACGCTGAGCTACGCGGCGCTGCGCCAGCAGGTGGGTGCCGTGGCACAAGGCCTGCTGAACCTGAACCTGCCGGCAGACCGGCCACTGGTGGTGCTCAGCGACAACTC
>JANNMQ010000716.1:0-1522 GCA_031398045.1 Rubrivivax sp. | reverse complement strand
GCATCGCCAAGGGTGCCGAATTTGCGATGCCGGTTGCCAAGTGAAGGGCGCACCATGCACCCTTCGCAGCCAACCTGCTTTTCGGGCCGCTTTTCGCGTCGCCACCTGCTGGCGGCTGGCGCCGGTGTTGCGGGCAGCGTGTTAGGCGCTTGCAGCAACATGCCCATGCCCAAGCCCATGCCCACGCCCACGCCCTTGTCAACCCCAGCTGCTGCCCCGGCCAGCTTCAGCACCGCCGACCTGGCACACGCTGAAACCCTGCGCGCCGCCGCGCTGGCTGACGGCACCGCCTGGCAACTGCTGCAGTCGTTGTGCACCGAAGTGGGCGCGCGGCCGGCGGGTTCTGCCGCCGACGCCAAAGCGGTGGCCTGGGCGCAGGCGGCGATGCGCCGGTTGAACCTGGCGCAGGTGCGGGCTGAAGGGTTCGAGATGCGGGCCTGGCAGCGCGGCCCGGCTTCAGCGCAGCTGCTGTTGCCGCAGTCGCCACCATCAACACAAAACACGCCACCAGATCTGGTGATGCTGGCTTTGGGCAACAGCGTGGCCGCGCCCGCTGGCGGTATCGAAGCCGACATCGCCTGGTACGCCGACCTCGCCGCGCTGCGTTCCGACACCAGTGACCGCGCCCGCGGCCGCATCGTGTTTATCGATCAAAAAATGGCACGTTTTCGCGACGGCGCTGGTTATGGCCCGGCCGTCGGCGCGCGTGTCAACGGCGCGGTGGAAGCCGCCAAACGCGGCGCGCTGGCGCTCGGCATCCGCAGCATCGGCACCGACCGTGAACGCATCGCCCACACCGGCGCCATGCGTAACGAAATTGGCGTGCCGCGCATCCCGGCTTTTGCCATTTCAGTGCCCGACGCCGACGCCCTGGCCGCGCTGCATGCCCAGGGCCAAACCTTGCGCCTGAAGCTGCAACTGCAGGCACAAAGCGACGTGGCTGCGCAGTCGCACAACGTCATGGCTGAAGTGCCGGGCAGCGACCTGGCACACGAGATCGTGCTCATCAGCGCCCACCTGGACAGCTGGGACCTGGGCCAGGGCGCTGTGGACGACGGCGCCGGTGTGGCCATCGTTACGGCCGCTGCCGCACTGCTGCAGCGCATGAACGCGCAACACCAGTTGAAACCCCGCCGCACCATCCGCGTGGTGCTGTTTGGCAACGAAGAAAACGGTTTTGACGGTGCCCGCGCCTATGGCGACCGCCACGGTGCGGAGCCGCACCAGTGGGTGGGCGAAAGCGACTTTGGCGCCGGCCGCGTGTACCGCATGAACAGCCGCGTGAACCCGGCTGCGTTGCCGCTGGTGCAGCAGATGGCGCAGGTGTTGCAACCTTTGGGTGTGGCTTGGGCGACCGAAGCGGTCAACACCGCCAACCCGGGCCCGGACGCAGCGGTGTTGATGCGCCGCCACAAGTGGCCGGCCTTGCAGCTCAGCCAGGACGGCACCAACTACTTCGACGTGCACCACACCGTGCACGACACGCTGGACCGCGTGGACCCCACCACGTTGCCGCAAAACG
>JANNMQ010000669.1:0-5402 GCA_031398045.1 Rubrivivax sp. | reverse complement strand
CCCTGGCGCCGCGGCAGGTGCATGTGGGCGGTGCCGGCATGGGTGCACGCGCCAAACTGGCCACCAACCTGGTGTTAGGCCTGAACCGCGCCGTGCTGGCCGAGGGCCTGGTGTTTGCAGAAGGCCTGGGCATCGCGCCAGCAGCGTTTCTGGCCCTGGTGCAGGCCACACCGGCAAGATCGGACGCCGCCCTGGTCAAAGGTGCACAGATGGTCAGCGGTGACTTCACACCGCGCTCGCGCATCCACCAGCACTTGAAAGACGTGCAACTGATGCGCGCCGCCGCTGCCGCCCAAGGCCAGCGCCTGCCCTTGTCCGATGTGCATGCCACGCTGCTGCAAGCGGCCGTGGCCGCGGGTGATGGCGAGCTGGACAACGCAGCCATCGTGCGGCAGATGCGGCGTGAATTGCTCTGACCCTGCTTCCTCCATTCCATCATTTGCCGTTGTCGGCCCACTGATCACCCCACCATGCGCGACTTCAGCCAAGACCACCGCTGGCTTTCCATCAACACCGCCACCGTGCGCAAGCAGCGCGGACAAGACTGGCCGCTGCTGCAGATCCTGGACGCCTGTGCCGCACGTGGCATCGGCGCCGTGTCGCCTTGGCGCGACCAGGTGGCGGCCGCCGGCCTGGCGGCCACAGCCGCCACCATCAAGGCCCATGGCCTGCAGTTATCGGGTTATTGCCGCGGCGGCATGTTCACCCACACCGGCGCTGCCAGCCGCCAAGCGGTGCGCGACGACAACCAGCGTGCACTGGACGAAGCCTGCACGTTGAACGCCGCCTGCCTGGTGCTGGTGGTGGGCGGCTTGCCTGGCGCGCTGGCTGGAAAAGCCGTGCACAAAGACATCGCCGGCGCACGCGCGCAAGTGGCCGAAGGCATTGCTGCGCTGCTGGAAGATGCACGCCCGCGCGGCATGCCGCTGGCCATCGAACCGCTGCACCCGATGTTTGCCGCCGACCGCGCGTGCGTCAACACGATGTCTCAAGCGCTGGACCTGTGCGACCAGTTGGATCCGGCACGCAGCGGCGCCCTGGGCGTGGCGGTGGACGTCTACCACGTCTGGTGGGACCCGCAACTGCAGCAGCAGATCCAACGCGCCGGTAAACAACGTCTGTTGGCCCTCCACGTCTGCGACTGGCTGACACCCACCACCGACTTGCTGAACGACCGCGGCATGATGGGCGACGGCGTGATCGACATACCGCGAATCCGAGGCTGGGTCGAAGACGAAGGATTTACGGGCTACAGCGAAGTGGAAATCTTCTCCAGCACCAACTGGTGGCAACGCGACGGTGGCGAGGTGCTGGACACCTGCGTCGACAGACACAAGCGCTGGGTGTGAGAACAAAAGCGCGTTTGCCGCCCAGCGCGCAGCTGGCACAAGTCAGCCATTCCCAAAAGTGTGCTCACCCTCAACGCCGGGTGACTGGGCTGTGATGACGGGTTCGCCCAAGGGAGAAGACATCAGCACCAAGGAACCAGCAGCAAAGTGAGGCTCAGCAACGCCGCGAGCTGCAACTGATCGCCGCCGCGCCGATCCCTCGACGGGCTGAGCTGTGGGCTGGGGAGTGGGCTGCGCAGGGCGTCAAACTGCCTGCCCAGCAGCAAGCGATGGCACGCCTTAGTCCCCCAGGGCTTGAAGCCGAAGGCAGGGGTGTCGGCAGTCGACATCAGCGGTAGCTCTGGTACACGACTGCGCTGCCGTCGCGCTTGACCAGTACCACATCGTACGGAGCCTTCTGGCCGCCGTAGGCTGGCCCATCCATACCGGGCGAGCCGATCGGCATGCCGGGTACTGCGATGCCCACCACGCCGCGTGGCTTCTCTGTAAGCAGCCGCCTCACTTCACGCGCCGGCACATGGCCTTCGAGCGCATAACTGCCCACCATAGCGGTGTGGCACGAACCAAACTTGTCATCGAAACCGACGCGCCGGCGCACCAGCGCGGCATTGTCGACTTCGTTCACCTTGATACGAAAACCGTTGGCCTGCATGTGCCTGATCCAGTCGCCACAGCAGCCGCAACTGGGGCTCTTCCACACTTCCACCAACGGCCCCTCGGCGCTGCGCGCGGCAGCAGAGTTTGTCCACGCGGGCAGGACGAGCGCAACCGTTGCAGCCAGCAGCGAGCGGCGGCGCAAGGCGTGAGAGTGGTGGTGCATGGCGTCTGTCTCAATGGGTCCAAGAACCTGATCATCATGCGCGGCGCCGTGGCGGCGGCGTTGACGCAGATCAGTGAGAGATCACGTTGGCACCCAAATCGGCAACCAGGTCCGTCAGAGAAACTTGGCACCGACTGTGCCGCAGCCTGCGCAAGGCTGACAGGAACGCTGCGCCGCAGCCTGCGACCTGCACCGTCCTGGTCCACCTGCCGTTCAAAGAATTTGCCCTCGAAGGCCGGTTTCAGCGCGAGACCCGGACTGCGCCCTCATGGGTAGCGGGTGGCCAGGGGTGTCGTTCATTCGGCAGCACTTTCGAGCGGGGGCCAAACTGCAGCCGAGCCGGCGCCCCCAGCCGTGTCAGGAACCGGGGCGGCGCTGCGACGCAGAAGCACGCTGAAGCACGCCCCCTGCCCTGCGGCGCTGGCAACGGTGATGTCGCCGCCCATGGCTTGCGCCAGCTGCCGCGATATCAACAGCCCCAGCCCATGCCCCTGGATGCCAGTGCTCTCGGCGCCCAGGCGGTTGAAGGGCTGGAACAGGTCGGCCTGCTGCTGTGCACTGAGCCCGGGGCCGGTATCGACCACGTCCACCCGCACTGCCGAAGCGTCTATGGCGGCATCAGCTGGCGTATGCAGCACCAGCGTTACCTGGCCTCCTTCGTGGTTGTACTTCAGCGCGTTGGACAGCAGGTTCATCAACACCTGCCGAAGCCAAGTCGCGTCACCCTGCACCCACATCCCGGCCTCGGCCGACGGCCCGGTGTTGCGCAGCGCCACGGTGACGCGGCGGGCTTGGGCCAGTGGTGCGAACAACGCCACACACTCCTCCAACAGCGGCCACAGCGCAACCGGGCGCATCGCTGGCAGCATCTGCCCAGATTCCAGCCGCGACAGATGCATGATTTGTTCAATCAGCGACAGCAGGTGGCGCCCGGCGTTCAGCACGTGACCGAGCTTGCCCTTGGCGCCAGCGTCCAGCCGATCGTCGCTCAGCAACAGTTCCGAAAATCCGTTGATGGCATTCAGCGGCGTGCGCAACTCATGGCTGACGCGCGACAGAAAAGCTGACTTTGCGCTGTTGGCGGCTTCTGCCGCTTCCTTGGCTATGCGCAGCTGCTCAGCCTGGCGCTGCGCCGTCACGTCGACAAACACCAGGATGGCTCGCAACAACTGCGCCTGGCTGTCGAACTGTGGGTAGCCGGTGACCATGATCCAGGTCGGGGTGGCGTTGTTGGGCCCGTCAGGTCTCACACCCAGTAACTCGGGGGCCAGCGTGCCTTGGTTGCGCAGCACGCGACTGGCCGGATCGGCGCCCGCCTTCAGCGGGCAGCCCTGGTCGTCCAGCAGCTGCCAAGGCATGCGGCGCGCATCGCAAAATTCCAGTTGTGCCGGGCTCAGGCCGAGCAGGGTGCAGGCGCGGTCGTTGAACAGCTCGACCCGCCCTTCAGCGCTGCAGGACAGCACGCCCACGGGCAGATTCAGGATCAAGCTGCGGTAGCGGCTTTCGCTGGCTTGCAGCCGTTCGCGCGACTCATCGGTGGCCAGCACCATGCGGTTGAACTCGCGCGCCACGTCGCGGATCTCGCGCGGGCCGCTCTCGGGCGCAGGCGCCGACACCACGCCTGCGGCCCGGCTGCGCGCGGCGCTGGCCAATGCCCGGATCGGCACCAGGATCGCACGGCTCACCCGCCACGCTGCAAGCGCCGCCAGCAACAGCGTCAATGCGATCGCTGTCAGGCTGCGGTTGCGCGAAGCGTGGTAGCTGGCCAGCGTCTGCGCCTCGGGCAAGGCGCTCACCACGAACCAGTCCGTCAGCGCGACGTTGCGCACCACGAACAGGTTGCGCCCGCCGCCGATGCCCACTTCGACAAACTGCCGTGACACCGACGCCCCCAAGGGCTGGCGCGCGCGCTCCAGGCGCAGTGCTTCGAGCACACGCACCACCGAATCTGCGGCTTGCTTGCCAACGCGTTCGTCCTGCAGCTGCGATCGAACCACGACACGATGGCTGCCATCCACCACCGCCACCGTTGCCATGCTGGGCAGTTGTGCAAACAAGCGCTGCTGCAACTGCTTCAGGTCTATCGGCACGATCAGCAAGCCCGCGCGCTGGCCCCTGTCGTCGTGCACAGGGTGGGTCAGCCGCACGGCCCACTGCTGGTTGACGGTGCCGCTGTGAACGTCGCTGGCATGAAAACCATCCTGCGCAGCTGCCGTTTGGAACCAGGCCGCTGCCGCCACCACATGCTGCGGTGGCGGGTTGGCCAGCTCGGAGCACACCGTGCTGCCATCCAGACGGCGCAAGGCCAGCGCGCGGTAGTCGGGGCTGACGCTGCGGACTTCCTGAAAAATGGGGTCGCACAGGCGGGCATCCAGCGCCTTGACGCGCTGACGTTCGGCCACGCTGGCCATCATGGCCTGGGCGTCCTGCAGCCGCCATTGCAATCGCTCGGCAGTGTTGGTGGCGATCAAATCAGCCTGCGCAAAAGCATCACGCAAGGCCAGTTCACGCATCTGAAAAAGGTACCAGGCCGTACCCGCCAGCGCTGGCAACAGGCCGATGGCCAGCAACAACCAGAGACCGGCACTCAGCCGCGCATTCAATCTGGCAATCAGCCTGTGCGGCGCTTGACGCACCCATGCACGCAGGGGTGCGGCCGCGGCTGACGACGCTGCTGCAGCCGCCGCGTGCAAGTCTGCCGGCTTTGTTTCGTCGGCGTTCACGGACACAGGATCCTTTCAAGGGCGCTCAACGCCGTCACGGTGCTGCATACCCGCTGGTGACAGCCTGCTGCAACGGTGCTCGCAACGCCCTTGGCGGGGGCGTGCTGCACGGCCGGATCATAAGCACACAAGGCCGCCGGTGCGCCTGCACGCGAAGGGCGTACCCGGACTCGCCATCGCGATCTTGCGCCCTGGCTCCGGCTGACGCCGGATGATCCCGCCCGCCTGTCGGTTCGGTCGCCCACAGACGCGCAGCGGGCGGGTCGATAACATGAAAATTTGGGGCAACGCTGCTCTGCAGCCGGCTTAAATCTGGTGCCCGTGTTATCGACGACCCCTTGGCGTGCGTCGCTGCCGGATGGCCACTTCGCTGTCCGCGTCGACCTGCGTTTCGTTCATCGGGGCGCTGCAGCGTGACAGAGCGCAATAACCGCGCTGGACGCAGCCCCACAGTAGGCATCCTCAAGGGCGACCTTCGAAACCAGGAACAAAAGGCCGGGCGTGATGCCG
>JANNMQ010000647.1:0-4431 GCA_031398045.1 Rubrivivax sp. | reverse complement strand
GCGCCTGCCTCTTCCACTGTGGCGAGCCACCCGATCACCAGCGGCCCCGATGCGCCGTACATGGCCGCTGCAAACTGAGACGCACACAGCGGGAAGCCTTGGCGCAACTCGTCCCAGGGCCGTTGCCAGCGCAGCGGCTGCTGGGGCGCGCTGCGGCTCAGGTGGACCACGCTGGCCACCAGCGTCGCCACGCCCGTCCACATGGGCGCCGCGGCCAGCGCAATGGCCGCGAGAAACACCAGGGGAAAGCCTGTGTCTGGCTGGACACCGCCAAATCCGATCGCCAGCGCTGCGGCTGCGCCGACGATGGCCAGCAAGCTCACCGTTGCAAAGCGGCCCTCAGCCTGCAGGTGCCATCCCGTGTGGCAGGCCGTGGCCAGCGGCAGGGCCAGCAACAGCAGCAACTGCGGCCCAGTCACGGCATGACCTGCCCAGTTGGCGACGCCCACACCGATGGCAACCACCATCCACACCAAGGCCAGCAGCACCGCCTTGGCACTGAAGATTCTGCCCATCACCAGCACCGGCGTGTCGCCGGGCGCCGGCACCTTCAACTGTCGCGGCCCGGTTAACTGGAAGGCGTACTGAACCACCACCGAACCGAAGCTGGCCGCCGCCAGTGCAATGCCCAGGGCGCCGAAATTGGCCAGCCCGACCTGCTTGACGATGTGCGGCACCAGCAACAGCGGCAACAAGCTGCTGACGCTGTATTGCAGGATCAGAACGGCGTTGTCAAGAACCAGTTGTCGAACCAAGGAAGCAGACTCCCGCCGGCATGCCATCCATCGCTTCGCCGTGCCGCGACGGGTGTGTAAAGGGGCGCAGCCTGGAAGCGGCGGCGAAACGCTCGATCAACAGGCGCAGCGCTCAGTTGCGGGGCCGCGAGGACAGGCGCTCCCGCTCCCGGAACAACACCACCAACAGCCCAAGCACCAGCGCTGCACCGGTAGCGAGTGCGGTGATCATGCCGCGCCGCGGGCGGCTCTTCACTTCTGCGGGCTTGGCTACGTCCAGCACCTGAATCAGCACGCCATCCCGACTTTCTTCGGCCCGCGCGAGCTCGAACTGGCGCGCATACATTTCGAACAGGGCTTCCTGGTACTTGAACTCTCGATAACGGCCCACGTAGTCCTGGTTGTCGGCCGGGGCGCTGGATTTTTCAGTGCGGGCCAGCTGTTCCTGCAAGGCGGCCACCGTGTTCTGCTGTTGCCGAATGGGCGGTGACGTGTCGGCCAGTGACGAGCGCATCACTTGCAATTGAACCTCGGCACGGGTGAGCTCGGATCGCAACCGGGCATAGGCATCGGCGGCCGCCTTGGGCTCGGCTTTCAGGGCATCGGGATTAAATCCACTGGCCTGCAGCGCGCGCTGCGCACCTGCGAGCTTGTCGCGTGTCTGCTGCAATTGCTGGTCAAAAAACACACGCCGCTGCTGCGCTTCGCTGACGGCCAGGGTCGACGTGAGGCGCCGCAGTTCGTCGACGTACATGTTGGCGATGTTCGCCGCGCGTTCCGGGCTGGTGTCGTCGACCTGCACCTGAACGATGCCGTCCTTCTTGCCCACGCCGATCTGCACATTCTTGGCCAGGGTCTTGCGTGCATCAATCTGCAATTTGACGTCGTAGACTTCTCTGAGCTGAAAACGCTGGATGATGTTGTCCGACACGCCGACCGTCTGCATCAAGCCGACATACAGGTCACCTGAACTCCTGACGCCGACGCCACCGCCGGCCAGGCCGGCCAACGGCCCCAGGGCGGCCAGAGCCGACGCCGCTGCACTTTGTCCTTGCTGTGGCGGCAGGAACGACGTGCCGGCCGTGAACACGGGCGTCATCAGATAGGTGGCTCCGTAAGCGAGGGCGCCCACAAGCACAGACACCAGCATCAGCTTCAAAAGCCGTGCTCTGACGACGGCCCAGAGCATGCCCACATCGATCTCCAGCCCGTCATCGAGCCCGAGGGGACCGAGTTGATTTCCGGGCGCTCGGGAAGGCGTTGGGTTGTCCACGGGGCCCTTCACCGCAACGCGTTGGTGATGCCGGCAATGCCGATGCCGAACTGGTACAGGACCTGCGTCCAGTCCTTGGCGGCCTGCAAGAACGTGGTCTTGTCCAGTTCTTCGGGGACAAAAACAGTGTCTCCGGGTTCAGCTGAAACCTCGCCGATGCGGCTGGTCGACCTGAACCAATAGTTGCCGGTGATCTGTCGGCTGCTGATGACCTGGCCATTGGAACGAACGACAAAGATGCTGCCATCGTCGGCACCCCGGGTGGGACCGCCGGCCAGACGCAGGTAGTCCCCGATGGCGCGGCCATCGGCGTGCAGATAGCTGCCGGCATTGAACACACTGCCAAAAACACCCACCGTCGTGGGGCGCGGCGGCACATACAGGCGGTCACCGTCCTCCAGCACGATGGGCGGCACGTCGACCGAGCTTTGGCTCATGTGCAGCACCACACGGCCGCTGGGCTTGAGTGCACGCAGTCGGTCGATGAGGCGAGTGGTCGCAGAGCTCTGGGCCTGGGACTGAAGGGCCTGATCACCGCTGCTGACACGTTGCGAAGCGGCGGCGCGGGCAAGATCTGATTCCAGGTCACGCAGCGCGCGGTCGTAGTTTTCCTGCTGTGTTTCCCGGACGCTCACACGGGTGAACTGGGCGCCATACAGGTAGGCGCCGGGAGTCAGCGAACCGGCTGCAAGCAATGCGTCTTGCAAGGTGCTGTTGGGCGGCAGCACATACTCGCCGGGCCTCTTCACTTCACCATCGATGCGCACGCGCTTGTTCTGTTGCGCGGTAGAGGCCACCGTCGTGGCGGCACTGAAGGCACGCAGAACGTCGCCGTGCGTCAGTGTCTGTGCATTGTCCTGGGGCAGCTTCAGCTCGGCCACGCGCACGGTAATACGGTCACGCAGGCGCTCGATGATCAAGCGGCTGCGGTCGGCCAAGGCTGAAAAGCCACCGGCCAGTTGCAGCGCACGTGAGACCCCTTCGTCGGCGCGCAGTTCGATCACTGCGGGGTTGTTGACACTGCCGATGACGCCGACCTGTGTGCCCACAGGACCGACATGGATCACGTCTCCGGCCTGCAGCAGCGCGTCGCCCGTTCGATTGCCATCCAAAATCAGATCGTACAGGTCGATTTGACCCACCACCGTCGAGCCGCGCTTGTGTTCGATGCGCCGGAAGCTGCCCGACGATGCCGGCCCACCTGCCTGCATCAGGGCGCCAATCACGGTCGACAACGCCCCCACCGTATAGGTGCCGGGCTTGGCCACGTAGCCGGTCACGAAGACACGCAGGCCCCTCAGGCGGCCGAGCGTGGCGCTGAGCTGGAAATTCTTGAAGACCAGCCCGATGCGCTTTTCGATCACGCTGTTCAGGAGGTCATAACGCACCCCGGCAACCTGGATGGCGCCGACGCGGGGAATGTTGATGCGGCCACTGCGGTCCACGACCAGCCTCAGATCGGCCTCCACAGAGCCCCACAGCAGCACCAGCACTTCATCGCCGATGGCCAATTGGTAGTCGGGGGGCACCGTGGCCGTCAGTTCGACATCGCGGGTGTCTCCCAGCGGCAGCACCAGTTCGGCCCCCAGTCGGCGCACGGGTCGCGCTGCGAGCTGCCTGACGAATATCTCGAATTCACCGAGCACATAGTCGGGCAACGGGTAGTCAACAGGGGCTGCGCTCGCCACTGCTGCACGAGCCGCCTGATCGGCCGCAGCGGACGCCGAGCGCAGACGTATGGGCCCGTTGCTGTCTGTTGTCGACGTGGTGGGCGTATCTATCGACGGCATCACTGGCACGAGCATCTGAGCCTGGGCGTCAGGCGAGCCCATCAGCGCCAGGCAGGTCACGGCCCCAATGACTGACACGATGCGGCTCAATGGCCTGCGGGTTGAAAGTCTGGCCAACAAAGTCAAAGGCATCGGGTCAAAGCGTTCATGTAGGGAGCAGGGCAAAGCCCCAATCGCATTCTATGGGGTGGTCAACAAGCGCCCCGGGTCGCCAGCGGTCAGGGGGCCGACGGTCAGAACCTACAATCGAACGGTGCTTGCTTTCATCTTTGCATTTGCAGTGTCGCTGATGGTGACGTTGTCGGTGATCCATGCCGCCAAGACACACGGCGGCCCGTTGCTCGACCACGACCTATCCGGCCCGCAGAAGTTTCATTCGCGAGCGGTGCCTCGCGTGGGCGGCATCGGCATCGTGTCGGCACTGGTCGCCACAGTGCCGGTTTTGTGGTGGGTAAACGGGTCGGCGGGGCGTCTGATCGCGGTCTTGCTGTTGTGTGGCTTGCCGGCGTTTACCGCTGGCTTGATCGAAGATTTCACCAAACGCATCAGTCCACGGGTTCGTTTGCTCGCAACTGCTTTTTCAGCCGGCCTTGCGATGTGGTTCATGGGTGCAACGATTTCGGACACCGGCATT
>JANNMQ010000564.1:0-3423 GCA_031398045.1 Rubrivivax sp. | reverse complement strand
GCGAGGCTTCGACAAGCTCAGCCCGAACGGGGTCTTCTCTAAATGAACAGTGTTGGGTCAGACCTCGATCAACCTTCAGCCAGCGCTGCGCCGTGGCTTTGGATGACACGCCGGTAAAACTCGGCGCTGCTTTTGGGCGTGCGCTGCTGGGTCTGGAAATCCACATGCACCAGGCCAAAGCGCTTGGTAAACCCATGCGCCCATTCCAGGTTGTCCAGCAGCGACCAGGCGCAGTACCCGCGCACGTCTGCACCTTGCTGGATGGCCTCTTGCACGGCTTGCAGGTGGGTGCGCAAGTAGTGCACCCGCAAGGGGTCGTCTACGCGGCCGTTGATGGCCTGCGGCGGGTCGCAAAAGGCGGCGCCGTTTTCCGTCACCATCAAGGGCAGGCCGCCGTAACGGCGGTGCATCCACACCAGGGTGTCGGTCAGGCCCTGCGGGTGCAGTTCCCAGGCGGTTTCGGTGTGGATGGCGCCGGCCTGTTGCACACCGGCCACCGGCACCGGCCAGCCGGCGGGGTCGGCACGCACCACGCTGCGTGTGTAGTAGTTCAGGCCCAGCCAATCGATGGGCACGCGCAGCGCTTCCACCTCGGCCGCGGGCCAGTCGGGCCACGCCGGGCCAAACACCTCGCGCAGTTCTACGGGGTAAGTGCCCAGCAGCGCCGGGTCCAGGTACTGGCGGTTCATGTAGGCGTCGGCCAGGTTGCGCGCGTGGCGGTCGGCATCGGTGGCATCAGGCAGCAGGTGTTTGGGTTCGATGTTCACCACCAGGCCGATGTGATGGCGGCCTTCGGCGCGGTAACGCTGCACGGCAGCGGCGTGGGCCTGCAGCAGGCGGTGCGCGACGATGGCCGCTTCATGGGCACTGCGGTGGCCGGGGGCCAGCACGCCGTGCATGTAGCCGCCATCAGCCACCACCCAGGGCTCGTTGATGGTGGCCCAGGTGTGCACGCGGTCGTCCAGCGCCTTGAACAGTACGCTGGCGTAGTCGGCAAACCAATGGGCGATGTCGGGGTTGAGCCAGCCGCCGCGGTCGTCCAGCGCGGCTGGCAAGTCCCAGTGGTACAGCGTGGGCAGCGGCGTGATGCCAGCCGCCAGCAGCTCGTCCACCAGGCGTTCATAAAAGCCCAGGCCGGCAGCGTTGACGCGTCCACGCCCCTCGGGCAACACGCGGCCCCAGCCGATGCTGAAGCGGTAGGCGGTCAGGCCCAGTTGTTTCATCAGCGCCACGTCTTGCGGCATGCGGCGGTAGTGGTCGCAGGCGGTGTCGCCGTGGTCGCCCCCGGTCATGCGGCCGGGGGTGCGCACAAACCGTTCCCAGATGCTGGCACCTGCGCCGTCAGCCAGCGGCGAGCCCTCGATTTGGTAGGCCGAGGTGGCACAGCCCCACAAGAAACCCGGCGGGAAGGTGGTGGCTGCGGCGGCAGGAAGCAGTGCTTGAGTCATCGCTTGAAGGTTGGTTGAGAACACAAGGCTGCAAAGCTTGTAAACCCAGGTGTAAACGTTTTCATGACCATAAACAAGCCGACCCAGGCCGTCAATCCGGGGCTGCACGGCAAAGGCTAACGGCAGCGGCAAACTGCCCTGCGCGGGCTTCGCGCGGGCCCGCCCCAGCCTCCTAGAATCAAGACCCATGCGCATCCTGTCCTGGCTGCTTCGGGCCTTTATCTTCTTCACGCTGTTTGCCTTTGCGCTGAACAACCAGCACACCGCCAGCGTGCATTGGTTCTTCGGCGTGGAATGGCGCGCACCCATGGTGTTTGTGGTGCTGGCGGCTTTTGCAGCTGGCTGCGCATTGGGTGCTGCAGCCATGTTGCCGGGCTGGTGGAAAAACCGCCAGGCCACACGCCCGGTGGTAGCCGCCCGGGCAGCAGGTAGCCGGGTGGACCCGTCGGCGTTTGCAACGTCACTGCCGCCCGGTGGCGCTGCGGTCAGCGGCCAAACAGGTGGCAACAAGGCCGCGCCGTCTTCGGACTTCGGCGCCGACCATCCTCCACGGCTGGGTGTGTGACGCGTTTACACCGGTTTAGGCGCCGTGATGGACCTTGACCTGCAGTGGCTGCTGCTGGGGCTGCCGGTGGCCTTTGCGCTGGGCTGGCTGGCATCGCGTTTTGACTTGCGCCAGTTGCGGCAAGACCACGAAGACTCTCCACGCGCTTATTTCAAAGGCCTGAACCTGCTGCTGAATGAACAGCAGGACCAGGCCGTTGACGCTTTCATCGAAGCGGTGCAGAACGACCCCGAAACGGCGGAGTTGCACTTCGCCCTGGGCAACTTGTTTCGCCGCCGTGGTGAATTTGAACGTGCGGTGCGCGTGCATGAACACTTGCTGGGCCGCGCTGACCTGAAAGCTGCCGACCGCGACCGCGCGCAACTGGCGCTGGCGCAGGACTTCATGAAAGCGGGTCTGTTTGACCGCGCCGAGGCCGCCTGGCGGGCGTTGAAGGGCACCGTCTACGGGCACGACGCCCAGTTGGCGCTGCTGTCGCTGTACGAACGTTCACGCGACTGGCCCCAGGCCGCTGCGGTGGCGCAGCAATTGTCGGCGCTGGCGTCTTCGGGCAAGGCAGCGGCCTCATCCCTGGCCGGCACGGCAGCCACAGCGGCCGGTGCGGTGGGTGCTCTGGGCGCTGCGGGTGCCGCGCCTGCCGCAGGTTCTTTTGCCGCCCGCATGGCGCACTACGAGTGTGAAATGGCCGAGGCTTTCGATGCCCAAGGCGACAGCACGCAAGCGCTGGCAGCGCTGCAGCGGGCGCAGGAGGCGGCAGCGCAAACCCAGCCCAGCACCGTGCGGCCCGCCATATTGGCCGGCCAACGTCTGCGCCGGGCTGGTCAGCACCTGCAGGCGCTGCAGGCCTGGGACTTGCTGCGCCAGCAGCACCCCGCCGCCTTTGTGCTGGTCGCGGGCGACTATGCCGATTCAGCGCTGCACTGTGCACAACCCGAGGCCTTGCACCATGCGCAGCAAGCGCTGGCCGATGCCCTGGCGGCCTACCCATCGGTAGAACTGCTGCGGGCCATTGAACAGCTGCGCAGTGCGCCTGACGCCACCGCCGATGGCCAACGACTGCAACAGCTGTTGCTGCACCTGCAGCAGCACCCTTCACTGTCAGCCGCCCAGCTGCTGCTGGAACTGCCACCGGCGCAATGGACCGACGAAGCCTGGGCCGCATTGCGCAACGCCGTCACCCGCGCCGCCAAGCCGCTGCAGCGCTACCGCTGTGCAGCCTGCGGCTTTGAAGCCCAGCACTACTTTTGGCAGTGCCCTGGCTGCCTGAGTTGGGACAGTTACCCGCCG
The DNA here is from genome assembly GCA_031398045.1 of Rubrivivax sp. Lineage (GTDB taxonomy): Bacteria > Pseudomonadota > Gammaproteobacteria > Burkholderiales > Burkholderiaceae_C > Rubrivivax. The sequence continues at coordinate 123 of JANNMQ010000564.1, read as the reverse complement.
CAGCGCCTGGACGCTCAATAAGCTTGGCGCCGTAACGCAAAAACCGGCGACTACAACCCCAACGACTTGAATTGCTGTGCCAACAACGCCAGCACCGCCTCACGCGAGGGCACTTGGCCCTTG
>JANNMQ010000552.1:0-1651 GCA_031398045.1 Rubrivivax sp. | reverse complement strand
ATCAGGTAGCTGATGCAGGGGTTGCTGTTGATAACGATTTCATACGCCAGCCCCATGTGGCCGCGCTTATAGTTTTTTTCTGTCGCGATGAACTCTTTGCCGTAACTCCAGTGGCGGTAGTTCACCGGCATGCCCACGCTGGCGTAGGCGTCCATCATCTGCTCGGCCGTGATGATTTCCAGCTGGTTGGGGTAGGTGTCCAGGCCAAAGCGCGCGGCGGTGGCAGCAATGGTTTGGTGATACTGCTCGATGAGGTCAAAAGACCAGTCGCTGGGCGAAGGCAAGGCTTGCGCCGGCCGGCTGGGCGGCGGTAGTGGTTGGTCCAGCGCCAGCACCCGTGGTTTCATGTTCATGCCGCTTTTGCGCCCTCTTTTTTGAACAAATCACGGAACACGGGGTAGATCTGGTCGGCCGACACCGCCTTGCGCATCGCAAAGTGCTTGTGGCCCTCTTGCAGCTGCGCGTATTCCTGCCACAGGTTCTGTTCTTCCTCGGCCACCTGCACATAAGCAAAGTAGCGCACCAGCGGCAGCAGTTTGTCGGCCAGCAGTTCGCGGCAACGGCCGCTGTCGTGATGCCAGTTGTCGCCGTCGCTGGCCTGCGCGCCATAGATGTTCCATTCGCTCGGGCTGTAGCGGGCCTTGATGATTTCTTCCATCAGCACCAGCGCACTGCTGACCACAGTACCGCCGGTTTCGCGGGCATGGAAAAAGTTCTCTTCGTCCACCTCTTGCGCTTGTGTGTGGTGGCGGATGAAAACGAGGTCAATCTTTTCGTAGTGGCGGGTCAGGAACAAATAGAGCAGGATGAAAAAGCGCTTGCTCAGTTCTTTGCGGCCTTCGTCCATCGAGCCCGAGATGTCCATCACGCAAAACATCACGGCCTTGCTGGTGGGCACCGGCACACGCACGCGGTTGCGAAAACGCAAATCGATGGGGTCGAGAAAGGGGATGCGCTCGAGCTTGGCCTTCAGCTCCAGCACCCGCGCCTGCAGCCTGGCCATCAACAAGTCGGCTTCGGCCCGGGCCGCCAGGTCATCCAGCCTGGGCAGGCCCTGCAGGCGCTGCAATTCGGCTTCGATCTCCTGCAAACCGGCCCGGCTGCTGGCGCCCAAAGCAATGCGCCGGCCCAGACTGCCGCGCATGCTGCGCACCACGCTCAGGTTGTTGGGTGTGCCGTCGCTGGCGTAACCAGCGCGGTGGCTTTTCCATTCCGGCGTTTCAGCCAACTGGTTGCGCGTCAGGTTGGGCAGCGCCAGGTCGTCAAAAAAGACCTGCATGAATTCTTCTTTGGTCAGCGTGAAAACGAAGTCGTCTTCACCTTCGGCGCTGTCCCCAGCCTTGCCTTTACCCGCGCCACTGCCCTGGCCGCCTTTGGGCCTTTCGATGCGGTCGCCCTGCACGTATTCGCGGTTGCCCGGGTGCACCATGTCGCGGATGCCGCCCTGTCCGTGACCAAACACCGGCTCGTTGAGGTCCTTCTTCGGAATGTGAACGTCTTCGCCGCGTTCGACGTCGCTGATGCTGCGGCCATCAATGGCGCGTTTGACGGCTTCCTTGATCTGTTCCTTGTGGCGGCGCAGGAAACGCTCTCGATTGCCGATCGATTTGTTCTTGCCCGCCAGCCGCCTGTCAACGATGTGCTGCATGCG
>JANNMQ010000472.1:0-6317 GCA_031398045.1 Rubrivivax sp. | reverse complement strand
CATGCCGACAAATTCACTGTGTGCATGCTGGCTGATCTGCCGCACCAGCGTCTTGCGGTAATGCTCGGGCATCCAGTCCTTGGCTTCGATGAAATCACCGTCGTCAATGCGCGCTTCAAAACGCGCTTCCAGTTGCGCTTCTTCGGCGCTGCGCAGCGCCTTGCGCTCTTCGCGCGGCGCGGTGTCCATGGCTTGGGTGTACATGTGGCTGCTTTCCTTTATTTCGGACGTTTGTCTATGACCCGCTGCGCCTCTTCGGCGCTGCGCAGCGCCTTGCGCTCTTCGCGCGGCGCCGTGTCCATGGCTTGGGTGTACATGCTGTTGCCGTCCTTTACTTTGGTCTTTTATCGATCACCCGCTGGGCCTTGCCCACCAACGTGCGTTCGATGCTGTCGGGCAGCCCCACGTCCACCGTGGTGCTGACCCCCACCAGCGTCTTGATGCGGTGTTGCAGTTCACGCGCGATGGCGTCGCGGTCGTGATTGCGGTGTTCGGGTGTGACTTCGCAGCGCACACGCACGTTGTCCAGCAGGCCGTCGCGTGTCACCACCAGCTGGTACTGACCAGACAGCTGCCCTTGCTGCAGCACCAGCTCTTCAATCTGCGTCGGGAACAGATTGACGCCGCGGATGATCAGCATGTCGTCGCTGCGGCCGACGATTCTCCCCATCCGGCGCATGCTGCGCGCGGTGGGCGGCAGCAGCCGCGTCAGGTCGCGGGTGCGGTAACGAATCACCGGCAGTGCCTGCTTGGTGAGCGTGGTGAACACCAGTTCACCTTCACTGCTGCCTTTCGATGGGTCATACGGCAACACGGCACCCGTGGCGGGGTCGATGATCTCGGGGTAGAAATGGTCTTCCCAGATCACCGGGCCGTCCTTGGTTTCGACACATTCGCTGGCCACGCCCGGGCCCATCACTTCACTCAGGCCGTAGATGTCGACGGCGTCGATGTCGGCGCTTTGTTCGATGTCGCGCCGCATGGCCTCGGTCCACGGTTCAGCACCAAAAATGCCGACGCTTAACGACATGGCGCGCGGATCTTTGCCCTGCCGCCTGAACTCTTCAACGATGACCTGCATGTAGCTGGGCGTCACCATGATGATGTCGGGTTTGAAGTCCTCAATCAGCTGGATCTGTTTTTCGGTCTGGCCACCGCCCATCGGCACCACGGTGCAGCCCAGACGCTCGGCGCCGTAATGCGCGCCCAGGCCGCCAGTAAACAGCCCGTAGCCGTAGGACACCTGCACCATGTCGCCCCTGCGGCCGCCGGCAGCGCGGATGCTGCGTGCCACCAGGTCGGCCCAGGTATCGATGTCTTGCTGCGTGTAGCCCACCACGGTGGGTTTGCCGGTGGTGCCCGACGAGGCATGCAAGCGCACCACCTGGCTGCGTGGCACCGCGAACATGCCAAAGGGGTAGTTCGCGCGCAGATCGGCCTTGCTGGTGAACGGGAACAGCGCCAGGTCGGCCAGCGTTCTGCAGTCGCTGGGATGCAATCCTTTGGCATCAAAAGATCGCCGGTAGTGCGGCACGTGGTCGTAGGCGTGTTGCAACGTCTGGCGCAGACGTTGCAGCTGCAGCGCCTGCAGCTCATCGGCACTGGCTTTTTCGATGGCTTCCAGGTCACCCGGTGCGGGGGTCTTCACAGGCAAGGGGCGGTCTTTCTTTTGGCTGGATGGACATGACGCCTTCAGCGCGGACCGTTTTGCAAAGCTGCGGCCACGCGGCCCATGGGCAAACCTTCGATCACGGGTTTGCCTTTCACCGTGTAAGAACGGCCGCGAAAGGCCACCACCGCTTCATCACGCTGGTTGCGCACACTGACGTCGTACACGCCCGTGCGCCCCGACTTGCTGATTTCGCTGCAGCGCGCGGTCAGCACGTCGCCCTTGCGCGCGCTGCTGATCAGATTGACGTCAAAACCCGAAGCCACCGTCACTTCGTTGTAGGCATTGCAGGCAAATGCAAAGGCCGTGTCGGCCAGCGCCGTCATCAGCCCGCCGTGGCAGATTTCGTGGCCGTTCAGCATGTCCTGACGCACTGTCATGGACACCGTCGACGAGCCCGGGCCGATGGCCAGCACCTGCATGCCCATGGCCTTGGAAGCATGGTCGTCTTCCCACATCGCTTCGCGTACGGATTCAGCCAGGTCTTGTGCGGTCATGGTGGTGTCAGCGGTCTTGGAATAGGGGTGGGCGCTTGGCGAAAAAGGCTTGTACACCTTCGGCAAAATCGGCCGCGTGGCCCAGTTCGCGCTGGGTGTTGGCTTCCAGCGTGAGGGCGTCGCCAAAGTCCATGGCCATCGACTGGTCGATGGCCCGGCGCGTTTCGGCCAGCGCGCGGCTGGGCATCAAGGCCAGCTTCTGCGCCAGCGCCTGCACCGCCGCCAACAGCTCCACGTCGTCCACACAGTGCCAGATCAGGCCCATGCGCTGGGCTTCTTCGGCGGGCAGCTTGTCGCCCGACATGGCCAGACCGATGGCGCGGGCGCGCCCCACCAGGCGCGGCAGTAGCCAGGTGCCGCCACAGTCGGGCACCAAGCCAATTTTGCTGAAGGCCTGGATGAAGCTGGCGCTGCGGGCGGCCACCACAAAGTCGCAGCACAGCGCGAAGTTGGCACCGGCGCCAGCAGCCACGCCGTTGACAGCGGCCACCACAGGCACCGGCATGCTGCGGATGCGCAGTGCCAATGGCCGGTAGTGGCGTTCAATGACAGCGCCCACATCGACACCACCCACCATGGCCGGGTCAGTCAGGTCCTGACCTGCGCAAAAACCGCGGCCAGCGCCTGTCACGACCACGGCACGCACCGCCTGGTCGTCGGCCAACGTGTTCAGTGCAGTCAGCAGTTCGCCGTGCATGGCCGCCGTGAAACTGTTCAATGCGGCCGGGCGGTTCAGGGTCAGGGTGGCCACCACCCGGCTGGTGTCGGCTGGCAGCGGGTCGCGCCTGCACAACACCAGTTCTTGCACCGGCACCGAGGCTGGCAAATCGCTGGTTGGGCCTGTCATGTGGGGGGCGTGGCTTTCATTTGTCGACCGAATGGTCGACGAATTCTGCAGATTTCGGACAGTCTGCACAAGTCAGCAGCAGGCCCCGTGTTCCAAGGGTTTGCCCACGGCAGGTGGCGGCCACAATGCCAGCTGCTGCCTCCAAAAACACCCGCTCGACACACCCCGAGCCCGACACGCCTTGAAGCCACCCTTAAAACCCCGCCTGCTGCTGCTGGCCCCGATGGAAGGGGTGTTGGACCACAGCCTGCGCGACGTGTTGACGCGCTTTGGCGGCATTGACCGCTGCGTGTCGGAGTTCATCCGCGTCACCGACCAGCTGTTGCCCAAGCGTGTGTATCTGCGCTTGATGCCCGAACTGCGCCATGGCAGCCGCACACCCGCCGGCGTGCCCGTGCGGGCGCAGTTGCTGGGTTCCGACCCCGTCTGCCTGGCCGATAACGCCGCCGTGCTGGCCAGTCTGGGCCCTGACGGCATTGACCTGAACTTTGGCTGCCCGGCCAAAACCGTGAACCGCCACCGAGGCGGCGCGGTGTTGCTGGACGAACCGGAGCTGGTGCACCGCATCGTGCGCGCCGTGCGCCAGGCCGTGCCGGCACAGGTGCCGGTGTCGGCCAAGATGCGGCTGGGCCATCAAGACAGCAGCCGCATGCTGGACTGCGCGCACGCCATAGCCAGCGCGGGCGCCAGTGAACTGGTGGTGCATGCACGAACCAAGGTGCAGGGCTACCGGCCACCCGCGCATTGGCACTTGATTGACGAGATACGGCGTGCCGTATCGCTGCCTGTGGTGGCCAACGGTGAAGTCTGGACGGTGCACGATGCACAGGCCTGCATGGCGCAGTCGGGCTGCAACGCGCTGATGCTGGGCCGTGGCCTGGTCAGCAACCCGGGGCTTGCCCTGGCGCTGCGGGGCCAGGCCACCCCCGGCTGGCAACAGGTGCTGCAAGGGCTGCTGTTGTATGCGCAGCTGATAGCCCCGCGCGTGGCGGCCCGCCACCGAGGTGGGCGTATCAAACAGTGGCTGAACCTGTTGCGGCGCCAGTACCCGCAGGCGCAGCTGGCTTACGAACAATTGCGCGCGCAAGCCGACGGCGAAGAGCTGGAAAGCCGGTTGCGGGGCTTGGCAGCGGCTTCAGCTGCCGCCAGACCCGTTGTTGCCGGTGCGGCGCCCTGGTTGATGGCAGAAGCGCCTGTGGTGGCGTGACTTCAGGCGGCGGGCACGGGTTCCGCAGCTCCGCCCAGTGGTGCGGTCGGTTCTCGCCTTCAGTGGGCAGCAGTGTCGCAGCGTGCACTTCAGACCACGGCCTGAAAAGGGCCGCATTTGAGAGCCAGTTTTAAGCGCAACCCGGGTCAATAGTGCGGCGGCAGTTCGTCGCGCAGGCTTCTGAAAGCACCCGCGTCGGGGGCGGCCGATTGCTGTTGCCGCAGCAGCGCCACTTCGTGCACCAGCCGGTCTATCTGCTGCTGCTGGCGCACCACCACATCGTTCAGCCGGTCCAGCGTGTCTTCGCTGAAACTGGCCTTCACTTCCAGGGCGTCCAGCCTGGCGTCTTGCCGGGCTGCGGTGTTGGCGGGGTCTGTTGACAACGGCTGCGGTGAGGATGGCATGGCAAGTGAAACCTACAGCCTGGGCTTCAGAACGTACCCGGAAAAGCGCCGCCGTCCATCAGCAGGTTTTGCCCGGTGATGTAGCCCGCATGCTGGCTGCACAAAAAAGCACAAGCGGCGCCAAATTCCTGCGCCTGGCCAAAGCGGCCGGTGGGGTTGAGCTTGCGGCGGGCGTCCAGCAGTTCCTCCAGGCTCTTGCCTGTTTTGGCGGCGGCGCCGGCCATCGTGCCGCGCAGGCGGTCGGTGTCAAAGGGGCCCGGCAACAGCGCGTTGATGGTCACGTTGCGGCCGGCCAGCTGCGGCTGCCGGGCCAGGCCGGCAACAAAGCCGGTCAGGCCCGAACGGGCGCCGTTGCTCAGGCCCAAGATGTCGATCGGTGCTTTTACCGCAGCCGATGTGATGTTGACGATGCGGCCAAAGCCGCGCTCGGCCATGCCGTCCACCACCGCTTTCATCAGTTCGATGGGCGTCAGCATGTTGGCTTCCAGCGCCGCCAGCCAGTGGCTGCGCTCCCAATGACGAAAGTCGCCAGGCGGCGGACCGCCTGCGTTGTTGACCAGGATGTCCACTTGTGGGCAAGCTGCCAGCGCGGTCGTGCGGCCGGCGGCGGTGGTGATGTCGCCCGCCACGGTCAGCACTTGCACCGCAGGGTAGGCGGCGCGCAGTTCAGTGGCGGTGGCCTGCAGGGCATCGTTACCGCGTGCGGTGATGACCACATTCACGCCTTCTGCCGCCAAGGCCGCCGCGCAGCCTTTGCCCAGCCCCTTGCTGGCAGCGCACACCAGCGCCCACTTGCCGTTGATTCCAAGGTCCATGTGTTTGCTCCATCGAGGTTGTTGAATTGAATCTGAAAGTGGGCGCGGTTCGGTCGGTTTGATCAATGGAACTGATCAGCGCCATCGCGCCAACAGTGCCACGCCCAGCAGCACCAGCGCCGTGCCGGCCATGACCCAGCCATTGAGCGTCTCGCCCAAAAACACCATGCCCAGCAGCAGCGTGGACAGCGGGCCCACCATACTGGCCTGGGCCGTCAACGTGGCACCCACACGCTGCAATGCCAGCATGATCAGTAACACGGGCGCAAAGGTGCATAGGCTGGCGTTCAGCAGCGACAGTGCGATGACCTCAGGGGCTACTGCAGCAGCCGACAAGGGCCGCAGCACCAGGAATTGCACGATGCAGAACAGGCAAGCCGCCGTGCTGGCCCAGCCTGTCAGCCGCATGGCACCGATCCGGTGCACTTCAGTGGCACTGAAAAGCAGGTACACCGCGTAGCTGAGTGCGCTGCCCAGCACCAAAGCGGCGCCCAGTGCGATGTGTGGGCCTTCGGAACGAACCTCCTGGCCAAACACCAACAACACCCCCAGGTAGCTCACGGCCAGCGCCAGCAGCTGCAGGGGCCGCACACGGTGCTTGAAAAAGAGCACGCCCAGCAGCAGCACCAACGTCGGGTTCAGGTACAGGATCAGCCGCTCCAGGCCCGCACTGATGTATTGCAGGCCCACAAAGTCCAGGTAACTGGCCAGGTAGTAACCACAAAAACCCAGCAGCAGCACGCTGCGCAAATCTCGACCCGTCAGCGCCGCCCGGCCCCGGCCTGCCCACCAGGCCAGAGCCAAAAACAGCGGCAGCGCAAACAGCATGCGATACATCAGCAGCGTGACGGCGTCCACCCCGTGGCGGTAGGCCAGCT
>JANNMQ010000456.1:0-3217 GCA_031398045.1 Rubrivivax sp. | reverse complement strand
CTCTTCAAGCCCTTCATCTTCAATAAGCTCGAACTGCAAGGCATCGCAACGACGATCAAAGCCGCTAAGCGCGAAGTCGAAGCCGAAACGCCGGTGGTGTGGGACATCCTCGAAGAAGTCATCAAGGAACACCCGGTGCTGCTGAATCGGGCACCGACGCTGCACCGCCTGGGCATCCAGGCGTTCGAGCCGGTGTTGATCGAAGGCAAGGCCATCCAGCTGCACCCGCTGGTGTGCTCGGCCTTCAACGCCGACTTCGACGGTGACCAGATGGCCGTGCACGTGCCGCTGTCGATCGAAGCGCAGATGGAAGCCCGCACGCTGATGCTGGCGTCCAACAACGTGCTGTTCCCGGCCAACGGCGAACCGTCGATCGTGCCGTCGCAAGACGTGGTGCTGGGCCTGTACTACGCCACCCGCGAACGCATCAACGGCAAGGGCGAAGGCATGATCTTCGCCGACATGCAAGAGCTGCAGCGGGCGCTGGACAACGGCGTGGTGGAGATCACTGCCAAGATTGCAGTGCGCATGACCGAGTTTGTGAAAGACAAGGTCAGCGGTGAATTCACGCAGGAAACCAACCTGGTGGACACCACGGTGGGCCGTGCGCTGCTGTCTGAAATCCTGCCCAAGGGATTGCCTTTTGCCAACATCAACAAGGCGCTGAAGAAGAAAGAAATCTCACGCCTGATCAACGTCAGCTTCCGCCGCTGCGGTCTGAAAGAGACGGTGGTGTTTGCCGACAAGCTGCTGCAGGCCGGCTTCAAGCTGGCCACACGCGCCGGCATTTCCATCGCCATCGACGACATGCTGGTGCCGAAAGAAAAGCCGGGCCTCATCGAGCGTGCCGAAAAGGAAGTCAAGGAAATCGAGCAGCAGTATGTTTCGGGCCTGGTGACCGCCGGCGAGCGCTACAACAAGGTGGTGGACATCTGGGGCAAAACCGGTGACGAGGTCGGCAAGGTCTTGATGACCCAGCTGTCCAAGCAGAAGGTTGAAGACCGCCACGGCAAAATGGTGGACCAGGAGTCGTTCAACAGCATCTACATGATGGCTGACTCGGGTGCACGTGGTTCTGCAGCGCAGATTCGCCAGCTGGCCGGCATGCGTGGCCTGATGGCCAAGCCTGACGGCAGCATCATCGAGACCCCCATCACGGCCAACTTCCGTGAAGGACTGAACGTTTTGCAGTACTTCATATCGACCCACGGTGCCCGCAAGGGCCTGGCGGACACGGCACTGAAGACTGCGAATTCTGGTTACCTGACGCGCCGCCTGGTGGACGTAACCCAAGACTTGGTGGTTATAGAAACTGACTGCGGCACCAGCAACGGCATGAACCGCCGCGCGCTGGTGGAAGGTGGTGAAGTCATCGAAAGCCTGCGCGACCGCATCCTGGGCCGCGTGACTGCGGTTGAAGTGCTGCACCCCGAAACCCAGCAAGTCATGCTCGGCGCTGGATACATGCTGGACGAAGACACCATCGACGTGCTGGAAGCTGCCGGTGTTGACGAAGTGAAGGTGCGCACGGCGCTGACCTGCGCCACACGCTTCGGTATTTGTGCCAAGTGCTACGGCCGCGATTTGGGCCGTGGTGGTGAGGTAAACGTCGGCGAGGCGATTGGCGTGATAGCCGCGCAGTCCATCGGTGAACCCGGCACGCAGCTGACGATGCGCACCTTCCACATCGGTGGAGCCGCTTCACGTGCAGCGGTGGCCAGCAGCGTCGACGCCAAGAGTGACGGCATCATTGGCTTCAACGCCACGATGCGTTACGTCACCAACGCCAAAGGCGTGCTGGTCGTCATTTCGCGTTCGGGCGAAATCGTCATCAGCGACCAGCATGGCCGCGAACGTGAACGCCACAAGCTGCCGTATGGCGCCACGCTGAACATCAAACCCGACCAGCAGATCAAGGCCGGCACCGTGCTGGCCAATTGGGACCCGCTGACGCGCCCCATCATCACGGAATTTGCGGGCCGGGCAAAGTTCGAGAATGTGGAAGAAGGCGTGACGGTGGCCAAGCAGTTGGACGAGGTGACGGGTCTGTCCACGCTGGTGGTCATTGACAGCAAGCGCCGGGGTGTGGCCAAGGTGGTGCGCCCGCAGGTCAAGTTGCTCGACGCCGTCGGTGTGGAAGTGAAGATTCCGGGCACCGACCATGCCGTGACCATTGGCTTCCCGGTGGGTTCGCTGATCCAGATCCGCGACGGCCAAGACCTGGCGCCTGGTGAAGTGCTGGCACGCATCCCGATGGAAGGCCAGAAGACGCGTGACATCACCGGCGGCTTGCCGCGTGTGGCCGAACTCTTCGAAGCCCGTTCACCGAAGGACGTGGGCCTGCTGGCCGAGATCACCGGCACCATCAGCTTCGGCAAGGAGACCAAGGGCAAAAACCGCCTGCAGATCACCGACCCCGAAGGCCATGTGCACGAAGAGCTGATCGCCAAGGAAAAGAACATCCTGGTGCACGAAGGCCAGGTGGTCAACCGCGGTGAGCTGGTGGTTGACGGCAGTGCCGACCCACAAGACATCCTGCGCTTGCTGGGCATCGAGGAGCTGGCGCGTTACATCGTCGACGAAGTGCAGGACGTGTACCGCTTGCAGGGCGTGAAGATCAACGACAAACACATCGAGGTGATCGTGCGCCAGATGTTGCGTCGGGTGCAGATCACCAACACCGGCGACAGCAAGTACATCAACGGTGAACAGGTGGAACGCTCTGAACTGCTGGACACCAACGACGCCTTGCGCGCCGAAGGCAAGATACCTGCGACCCCATGCCGATGTGCTGTTGGGCATCACCAAGGCCAGCTTGTCCACCGACAGCTTCATTTCGGCGGCGTCGTTCCAGGAAACCACGCGGGTGCTCACCGAGGCTGCCATCATGGGCAAGCGCGATGAGCTGCGTGGGCTGAAGGAAAACGTCATCGTCGGTCGGTTGATTCCTGCCGGTACGGGCATGGCCTTCCACATCGCACGCAAGGCCAAGGAAGAGATGGACGAGAGCGAGCGCCGTGCCATCACGATGCAGGAAGCCGAAGAGCTGGCTGCCGTGCAACTGGCGCAAGTGGATGCGGCAGCGGGCAGCGAAACGGCGGAATAAGGCCCAGCGCGATGGTCGCGCGCTTGCGCGCGATGAATGTCAACGGAGTGAAGGGCGGCTTAGGGGCCGCCCTTTTTTTCGTCAGGCGTGTGGGGCTGCGCGCTGAGTGCC
>JANNMQ010000401.1:0-3909 GCA_031398045.1 Rubrivivax sp. | reverse complement strand
TCGTCTTCGCTGCGGAAAATGCGCGTCTCGTCGTTGCCAGCTTGGGCAGCAACTGAACTGACGGCGGACGGGGATCCGGTTCGGGCCATGGAGGGGGCAGCGCGCTGGGTGGTGGAGACGGTATTGTGCGGCGCTTCGCCTGTGCCCGCCTGTGCCGGCCTGTGCCCGCCACGACGGCCGACTAGACTGGTGCACCAACCGGGGCATTGCCGTCAACCCATCTGCTTCAACCGCCGCGCTGCCATTGCCAACTTTGCCGTTGGCACGTTTGCTCGAACTGACCGCCGACGCGGTGCAGGCTGTGCGCGGCGGCCGGTCGCTCACCGACGTGCTGGCCAAAAGCCCCGCCGCGTCGCGGCCCGCCGTGCAGGCGTTGAGTTTTCATGTGCTGCGCTGGCTGGGCAGTGCCACCGAACTGCGCAGCCTGCTGGCGCCCAAAACGCCGCCGCCCAACGTGGATGCGCTGCTCGTCAGCGCGCTGGCCCTGCTGTGGCCGGGCGAGCCGTTGCCCTACGCCGAGCACACGCTGGTGGACCAGGCGGTGTCGGCGGCGCGCTTGCGCGTGCCGGCCGCAGCCGCTTTCATCAATGCCGTGCTGCGCCGCTTTCTGCGGGAGCGGGATGCGATGGTGCTGGCCGTAGGCCGCGCTCCCGCAGGCGCCTACAACCACCCGCTGTGGTGGATAGAAAGGTTGAAGCGCGACTGGCCTGCCGACTGGCAGGCCTTGCTGACCAGCGCCAACCAGCGCCCACCGATGACACTGCGCATCAACACCCGGCGCAGCAGCGGTGCCCTTTTCCAGCAACGGCTGGCCGCTGCGGGCCGGCTTTCACGGCTGCTGGACAGCGCCACCACCGGCATCGCAGGCCCTGCACAAACCCTGGTGCTGGACGATCCGTGTCCGGTGCACCTGCTGCCCGGGTTTGCCGAGGGTGAGTTTTCAGTGCAAGACGCTGCTGCGCAGCGTGCCGCAGCGCTGTTGTTGACCGGGTTGCCTCCACGGCCCTCGGGTGCGCTGCCGCGGGTATTGGACGCCTGCGCCGCCCCCGGCGGCAAAACGGCGCACCTGCTGGAACTGGCCGAGCTGGACCTGCTGGCGCTGGACAGCGACCCCGCGCGCCTGGCGCGGGTGGGCGACGGCTTGCGACGCCTGCAACTGCTGCCGGCACCCGCAGGTGCAGCGGGTGCAGCCGGCGTGGCCGCATTCAGCCGCGTCGAGATCAAGGTCGGCGACGCCCGCCAGCCCCGCGACTGGTGGGACGGCCGCCTCTTCGACGCGGTGTTGCTGGACGCCCCTTGCACCGCGTCGGGCATCGTGCGCCGCCATCCCGACGTGCGCTGGCTGCGGCGAGCCGACGACGTGGCCGCGCTGGTGCGCATGCAGGCCCAGATGCTGGACGCACTGTGGCCGCTGCTGGCCCCCGGTGGCCGGCTGCTGTACGCCACCTGTTCGGTCTTCAAAGCCGAGGGCCAACAGCAGATCGACGCGTTTTTGCAACGCCTGGGCCCTGGCGCGGCCCGGCTGGACCCGGCGTCGCCCGGGCACTTGCTGACTAACCGTGACAATGCAGGGCAGGGAACAAGCGGCCGCACCTCGGGTTTGCACGACGGCTTCTTCTACGCCCTGATCCACAAGAACTAGAAACCCAGTCGCCGACAGCCCTGATGCTTGTACCGCCGGTCCGCTGCCAAGAATTGCCGGGCCGGGCGGCCAGCCGGCGGGGCTGGGCCTGCGTGAAAGCCAGCGGATGGGCCAGACGTTGGTTCTGCCATCTGCTGACGGTCTGGGTCTGCGGCCTGTTGACCTTGACCGCTGCCCAGGGCCAGGGCGTGGAACTGGCGCTGTTGCAAACCAAGCGCGCCGAAGGTGGTCTGAACCTGGACTTTGCAGTCCGCGTCAGCCTGCCCAAGACGGCGGAAGACGCCTTGTTGCGCGGCGTGCCCCTGTACTTCGTGGCTGAAGCCGCGCTGTTGCGCGGGCGCTGGTATTGGCGCGACGAGCGGGTGGCCCGCATCGCGCGGTCCTGGCGGGTGGCCTTTCAACCGCTGACCAGCACCTGGCGGGTGTCTCTGGCAGGGTTGAACCAAAGTTATGCCACGCTCGCCGAGGCACTGAATGCCGCTTCAAGCAGTGCCGGCTGGCGGCTGGCCGAGCTGAACCAGCTGGACCCCGACAAGAGTTATTACGTGCAATTCAGCTACCGCCTGGACACCAGCCAGTTGCCAGGCCCGATGCAGTTTGGCCTGGGTGGAGGTGGCGAATGGGCCGTCGGCATCAGCCGCGAAATCAGGGTCGAGCCGTGATGCAGGTAGCGCGCCTGGGGATGCCGACATGAAGCAGCCGTCGTCAGCCACGCCCGCCCGCGGTCGCACGTCTGCGCACAAACACAGCTTGAATTCGGCGCAGTGGGCCTGGATCGTTGCCACGGTGGCTGCCACCGGTGCGGGCCTGGTTCTGGCATTTGTAATCTCGTTCAGCGGCCCCGAAGGCGGCACCTACGAACGCCACTTTGTGTGGCTGTTCTGGGTCAACGTGGCCGTGGCGGTACTGCTGCTGGTGGTGATCGCAGCCGTGGTGGTGCGGCTTTATGTGCGCCTGCGCAGGGGCAAGTTCGGCAGCCGGCTGCTGATCAAGCTGGCGGGCATCTTTGCATTGGTGGGCGTGCTGCCGGGCCTGGTGATTTACACCGTGAGCTACCAGTTTGCGTCGCGCAGCATTGAAACCTGGTTTGACGTCAAAGTGGCCGGTGCGCTGGACGCCGGGCTGGCGCTGGGCAAAGGCACGCTGGAGGTGCTGGCCAGCGACTTGGCCGGCAAAGCCCGCGGCGCCGCCGAGCGGCTGGCTGAAGAAGGGCGCACTTCGGGCGGCAGTTCAAGCCCGCAGGCCAACCCGCTGGCGCTGGAGCGCCTGCGCGAACAGATGGACGCGCAAGAGGCCAGCTGGGTGACGTCCAACGGCCAGGTGCTGTTGACCGCTGGCGGCAGCGCCAACGCATCCACCCCCGAGCGGCCCAGCGCCAGCCTGCTGCGCCAGGCGCGCTTGCTGGGCGTGGCCAGCCAGATCGAGGGCCTGGACGAAGAGACCGTGGCCGCTGGCGGCGGCCAGCCGCGTGTGCGTGCACTGGCCCGCGTACCGCGCACCGACCTGGCATTGGCCGGCGCCGAAGAGCGCTACCTGATGGTGCTGAAACCGCTGCCGCGTGCGCTGGCCATCAATGCCTTGGCGGTGCAGGCTGCTTACAGTGAATACCAGCAGCGTGCGCTGGCGCGCGACAGCCTGCGCCGCATGTACATCGGCACACTCACGCTGGCGCTCATCCTGGCCGTGTTTGCCGCCGTGCTGCTGGCCATCGTGCTGGGCAACCAGCTGGCGCGCCCTCTGCTGCTGCTGGCCGACGGTGTGCGCCAGGTGGCCGCCGGCGATCTGACCGCCAAGCCCGTGTTTGCCAGCAGCGACGAACTGGGTGGCCTGACACGCAGCTTTGCCGACATGACGGCCCAGGTGGCCGAAGCGCGCACCCAGGTGCAGCGCGGCATGCTGCAGTTGGAGGGCGCGCGCACCCGGCTGCAAACCATCCTCGATACGCTGACCGCCGGCGTCATCGTGTTCGACCGCGAAGGCCACATCGACACCGTCAACCCCGGCGCCACCCGCATCCTGCAGCGGCCGGTGTCGGCCTGGCGCGGACGCAAGCTGTCAGAGCTGACCGAGCTGGGCGAATTTTCACAAGCCGTGGAGCAGCGCTTCGAACTGCTGGCCAGCAGCCCTGAAGCCGGCGAGCGCGACCAGTGGCAAGAAAGTTTTGAACTGCCCCGCAACGACGGCGGCACCATGACGCTGCTGGCCCGCGGCGCCACGCTGCCGTCTGACGCCAGGCTGCTGGTGTTCGACGACATCAGTGACGTCGT
>JANNMQ010000391.1:0-1921 GCA_031398045.1 Rubrivivax sp. | reverse complement strand
GTTGGTGGCCAGCATCCAACTGCACTTTCTGAACGTCTTGTTGCACCTGCGTTGGCCAGGCCCGAATGAAATGCCGTGCAACGTGGCGGTGCACAAAGGCCAGGAACTGGGCTGGTTTGAACACGGCTCCACCATCATCGTATTTGCGCCCAAAGGTTGCACCCTGGCCGACGGCCTGCAGACGGGCTTGACCATCCGACAGGGCCAGGCGTTGATGCGCCTACCGTCATCGACTTGACTTGCTGCTGACACGCTCGCGTCGTGTGCGCAGCGCACCATGTGGTGCATGCGTCGCGAAGAAATTCCATTTCCGCTCATTGGCGAAGATGCTGCAGGTGCGGCTGCGGTTGCGGCTGAAAGGACAGCTGTAAACACGGCCGCCGAAGAAGCCCACACCGGCAAGCTGCATGTGCGCACGGTGTGGATCTCTGACCTGCACCTGGGCACACCGGGCTGCCAGGCTGAAGCCCTGCTGGACTTCCTGCGCACCGTGGAATGCGAAACGCTGTTTCTCGTGGGCGACATCATCGACGGCTGGCAGTTGCGCCGGCAGTGGTACTGGCCGCAAAGCCACAACGACGTGGTGCAAAAACTCTTGCGCAAGGCGCGCAAGGGCACACGCGTGATTTTTGTGCCTGGCAATCACGACGAATTTGCGCGCAAGTACCTGGACCACAACTTCGGCGGTGTGGATGTGGTCAATGATTACATCCACGAAACCGCCGACGGACGCAAGCTGTGGGTGACACACGGCGACCTGTTCGACAGTGTGGTGCAGTGCGCCAAGTGGTTGGCTTTGGTGGGCGACTGGGCCTATGAAACCACCTTGAAGGTCAACCGCCATGTCAATTCATGGCGCGCACGCCTGGGTTTGCCCTACTTCAGCCTGTCCAGCTACCTGAAGTTCAAGGTCAAGCGGGCCGTCAGTTACGTCAGCGATTTCGAAGACGCAGTCGCCCATGAAGCGTATCTACGGGGTGTGCAGGGTGTTGTGTGTGGCCACATCCACCATGCCGAAATGCGCATGATCAACGGCATCCTGTACTGCAACGACGGCGACTGGGTCGAAAGCCTGAGCGCCCTGGTTGAACATGCCAACGGCAAGCTGGAGATCATCGATTGGTCAGCCCGCTCGGGCCATGCGGCCGTGCACGCCAGAGCGTTGACGCAGGCGTTTGCAAACCCTTGAAACCCGATGCGCGTTCAGGCGCATCATTGTTTGCTGCGTCGATCTTTCGTCAGGCTCAGACATGAACGCCTTGTCGAAGTTCAGTCGGCTTCACGTGTTTGCACTGGGCATCAGAAGGGTCGGCGTCAAGCCCGGTGTCATAAATGCCAACCAAAGCCTCCTTGAACTGCACATGGAACACTTCGAAGCGCCATGCCCCCACATCGCACCGATGACCTATCGGGCAGCCCGGCGCGGCCTTACCCCCCCTTCAGCAGGACGGAGATGAAGTTAACGCGGTAATGCCGCACGCACCGCGCACGACTGCATGGGATGTTGGCAATGCGAGTGCAATACCTACCATGACCCTGCCTGGACTGATCGCCCCACGGGCTGCGCTGATGGACGCGCTGGTGGACGCGCTGATGGTCACGCTGATGGTCACGCTGCTGACCGCGCTGCTGACTGTTGGCGGCTGCACCAGCCTACCCGCGCTCGAGCCTGCACCGCCCACCAGCCACGCGTTGCCGCTGACGCCCCACACACCGTTGGGCCAGCTGGCCCTGGCTTCGATGCAGGCGCTGGCTGCCACTGGCCATGAAAGCACTGCGCGCGGCGCCCCCGACAGCAAGCCTCAGATGCCCGATGGCCGCAACGCAGAACTCAGCGGCTTTCGGCTGCTGCCCCTGGGCACCCATTCTCTGCACGCCCGCCTGCAACTTGTGCAGCGCGCGCAGGCCAGCCTGGACCTGC
>JANNMQ010000377.1:0-3961 GCA_031398045.1 Rubrivivax sp. | reverse complement strand
GCTTCAGCGGCGACAAAGGCCAGCTGGTGCCGCTGATCAAGGGCGCCATCGCGCATGGCGGCGCGGCCTTCATCGACGTCATCAGCCCCTGCGTGGCTTTCAACAACCACGCCAGCAGCACCCGCAGTTATGACTACGTGCGTGAACACAACGAAGCCGTCAGCAGAATCGACTTCATCGACCTGGCCGACGAACTGCACGCCTCACCGGCTGAGGGTGAGGTGATCAACGTGCCGCAGCCCGACGGCGGTTTCATGCGCCTGCGCAAGCTGCACGCCGACTACGACCCCACCAGCCGCATCGGGGCCCTGACCCAGGTGCAGGCCATGACGGCCGCTGGCGAAGTGGCCACTGGCCTGCTGTATGTGGAAAGCGGATCGCGCGACTTGCATGCGTCACTGCACACGGTGCAAACACCGTTGAACCAGCTGGGCAGCGCTGAGCTGTGCCCGGGCGCAGAAGCGCTGCAGCGCATCAACGAGTCTTTGCGTTGACGGGGCTGGGGCTGGTGGCTGCCGCCGGTGGAACGGCTGCAGCCGCTTCAACAGCAAAAGCCGGCCGCTCGAACCCGTTGTCGCGGTACGGGTGGCGTCCGCACAGCCACTGCAGCAGGCTGCTGGCCAGATAGGCGGGCACAAACAGCGGGCCCCAGCGTTCGTACTGGCGCACATGCACTTGTTCGTACGCGCGTATCTGGTTTAACAGGTCTGCGTTGCTGCACAGCACCACGTGGCCCAGCGTGATGGCCACGACGTTGAAAGGCCCCACGCCATGTGCCGCCCGGCGGCCCAGCCAGCCGCCACTGACTTCCAGCACGCCTTCCACCCGGCGCGCCCGTGCGCCCAGCAGCAGTGCGGGCAGCGCCAACAGCAGGCCCAGCAGGGTCCACGGCGCCGGCCATAGATAACGTCCGTAATAGACGTAATGGACGCAATGTCCAACACGTCCGTAACGTCCGCAGAGCGAAGCGCACGCGCAGCGTGCGCGGCGCCACCACCCCGTCGTCACACCGTGAACACCTTGCCCGGGTTCATGATGTTCAGCGGGTCCAGCGCACGTTTGATGCTGCGCATCACGGCCACCGCGCCCTCGCCCGCTTCTTCCACCAGGTAACCCATCTTGTGCAGGCCCACGCCGTGTTCGCCAGTGCAGGTGCCCTGCAGCGCCAGGCCGCGCCGCACCATCTGGTGGCTCAGGCGCTCGGCCGTGGCGCGTTCTTCAGCGCTGTTCGGGTCGAGCAAATAACCGAAGTGGAAATTGCCGTCGCCCACGTGACCGACCAGGAAATACGGCATGCCGGCTTCGTCGGCTTCGGCCTTGCAGGTGGTGATGATCTCGGCCAGCTTGGAAATCGGCACGGAGGTGTCGGTGCTCAGACAGCGGCATCCCGGGCGTGACTGCACGGCCGCGAAGTAGGCGTGGTGGCGCGCCGTCCAGAGCCGGGTGCGTTCTTCAGGGGTGCTGGCGAACTGAAAGTCTTCACCACCAAAGTCGCGTGCCAGCTCTTGCACCGTCTGCGCCTGCTCCTGCACGCTGGCAGCGCTGCCGTGAAATTCCATCAGCAGCATCGGCTGTTCACGCAGCGTCAGCTTGTCGTGTTTGTTGACGGCGCGCACCGTGTGTTCGTCCAGCAATTCGCAGCGTGCAATGGGCACACCCATCTGGATGATCTGGATGGTGGCCTGCACCGCCGCGTCCACGCTGGGGAAGTGGCAGATGGCGGCGCTGACCGATTCCGGCAGCGGGTACAGTTTCAGCGTTATCTCGGTCATCACTCCGAGGGTGCCTTCGCTGCCCACATACAGGCGCGTCAGGTCGTAACCGGCGCTGCTTTTTTTGGCGCGCGTGCCGGTGCGGATGACCTCGCCGGTGGCGGTGACGACCTGCAGCGCCAGCACGTTTTCACGCATGGTGCCGTAGCGCACCGCATTCGTGCCGCTGGCTCGTGTGGCCGCCATGCCGCCAATGCTGGCGTTGGCGCCCGGGTCGATGGGGAAAAACAGGCCCAGGTCGCGCACCTCGCGGTTCACCTGTTCACGTGTCACGCCAGCCTGCACCGTCACCGTCAGGTCTTCGGCGTTGATCTGCACCACCGCCGTCATGCGCGACAGGTCGATGCTGATGCCGCCTTGCACCGCCAGCAGGTGGCCTTCGAGCGACGAGCCGATGCCGAAGGGAATCACCGGCACCGCGTGCGCAGCGGCCCCACGCACCACTTCCGCCACATCTTCGGTACTTTCGCAAAACACCACCACCTCGGGCGGGGTCAGCGGGTACGAAGACTCGTCGCGGCCGTGCAGTTGACGCACCGCGTCGGCGGTGCTGCAGCGGCTGCCGAAGCGGCTGCGCAGCTGCTGCAGCAGGCTGTCGGGCACGCGGCGCTGTTCGGCGCTGGCAATGGAAGCGGTGGCGGCGTTGGGGAGCGGCGCATTCATGGCGGGGCCTTTCAGCGGGGGGTGTGGGTAAGGCTTGAGCGTCGCAGCGGGGTGCAACTCGAGTCGCGATGGTAGGAGATTGGGCGCTGGCCGTTTGAAACAAGGGATGCAACAACGGATGCAACAAGCGGATGCAACATCGGGTGCAACATGCTGGTTGGTCCAACCACTTTCATTTCAAGTCAACAGGTGCGCCCTTGAATCCAACACCCCAGCCGTCGCCAGGAACGCCCACCTTCATCGGCGCCATGTCCGGCACCAGCCTGGACGGGGTGGACGTGGCGCTGGTGCAGTTTCCACCCGGCGCGCTGCCGGTGCTGCTGCACGCGCACCACCTGCCCTATGCCGACACCTTGCGCCAGGCGGTGCTGGCGGTGTGCCAGGGCCAAGCCGTCACGCTGGCTGCCGTGGGTGCACTGGACGTGCAGGTGGCCCGCGTTTATGCGCAGGCGGTGCAGGCGCTGCTGCAGCAGGCCGGCGTGGCCGCGGCGAATGTGCAGGCCATCGGTGCCCATGGCCAGACCGTGCACCACCAGCCGGTGGGTGCCGAACGTTTTTCCACCCAGCTGGGCGACCCCAACACCCTGGCTGTGGCCACAGGCATCACCGTGGTGGCCGACTTCCGGCGCCGCGACATGGCCCTGGGCGGCCAGGGCGCGCCGCTGGCACCGGGTTTTCATGACCGCGTGTTGCGCCACCCCAGTACACCGCGCGTGGTGTTGAATGCCGGTGGCATCGCCAACATCAGCGTGCTGGTGCCTGGCCAGCCCTGCCTGGGCTACGACACCGGCCCGGCCAACCTGCTGTTGGACGCTTGGGCCCAGCAGCATCTGGGCCAGCCCTTTGATGCCGATGGTGCCTGGGCTGCACAGGGCCGGGTGCACGAAGGTCTGTTGCAGGTCCTGTGGGCCGACCCCTACTTCGCAGCGCCGCCGCCCAAGAGCACCGGCCGCGAGCATTTCGGTCTGGCCTGGCTGCAGCAAGCACTGCGCACGGGGGCGGCTGAACGTGTTGCCGCGGTGGACGTGCAGCGCACGCTGCTGGAGCTGTCAGCCGCCAGCGTGGCGCAGGCTGTGGCGCGGCACGCCAGCGGCGGCCAGCTGCTGGTGTGTGGCGGTGGTGCGCGCAATGCCTTTTTCATGCATCGCCTGGCGGCGTTGCACCCGCAGTGGCAGGTGACACCCAGTGACCATTTCGGCGTGCCTGCGCAGTGGATGGAAGCGATGGCGTTTGCCAGTTTTGCCCAGTGCACGCTGGACGGCGTGGCGGCCAATGCACCTGCGGTGACGGGCGCTTCACGGCCTTGTGTGCTGGGCGGCATCTACCCGCCCTAAGGGCTGCAATGAGGGGCGGCGCCCCGGGTCTGGGAAGTCTGTCGAGGGCACGGCACAGCCTGCGCAGGCTTTGGTTTGGCACACAGAGTGGCGGCTTTTCTGCCCCTTGCCAGCTGCACACCATGGCCATCATCCCCGTGCTGGGGGCACAGGTCTTGCTGCCCACCGAAATACAACGCAAGTTCGGCGTGA
>JANNMQ010000376.1:0-11867 GCA_031398045.1 Rubrivivax sp. | reverse complement strand
CCCGAATGCACGGAACTTGGACCTCTGTTGCTGAATGTTGGCCGGAGGAAGGAAGAGCTCCACCGGGGATTTACCGTTCAGAGTCTGGTGAGGGGTTCGGTTTTTCGTATAAGTTGAATGCGCAATCTTTCTCCGCCAGGCGTCGTTGCCCACCCTTGCCGCACAACAAGTGCGGCTGCGGGTGTTCGCCTGGCCTGACGAAGAAATCCATCGATTTCATTTGTGGTCGTCTTTGTGAAATGGGTTACTCAGGTAGTGTGGTGACTCATAAGTTTCGAGACGCGGCTACCGGGTGTGCAAGCGGGTACGCTAGGGGCTGTGCTCAATTCAGACGGTTCTTCCACCATCAATACCTGCTCGCCCCGCGGCCATGCTTGGCCGGGGCCCCTGTGCTCGCGGTCGTCCTACTGGGCGCACTGGATGAGGCTGAACAGCCGCTTGTCGGGGCTGGTTCTGGCGACCGCTGCGCTTTTTTGCACCACCCAGGCGCAGGGCCAGCAAGCACAGCAGGTTGAACGCGCGCAGCCGGCGGTCATGCCCAGTGTGCCCAATGCGTCCATTGGCGCGTTGGCCCGCACCCCTGTGGTTATCGATCCGTCCCGCGTGCGCCACGTGTTTGTGGGCGACCACGATGTACAGACCACGCTGGTGCTGGTTAACCCCAGCACTTTGCCGCAGCAAGGCGAACTGCAGCTGCAAGCCCGAGACCACGCCACGGGCAGGGTGGTGCTGCGTGCGCAGCAGCAAGTGAACCTGGCACCAGGGCGGGTCACTGAAATCGAGGTGTCGTTGCCTGCACGGCCCGGCATTGAAGCCAGCATGCGTTATGTAGAAGCTGGCACCGGTGCCGAGGCTGGCAGCTCGCTGGTGGTGCCTTATTTGTTGACGCCGCCCGATGCACCCACGCCCGCACTGCATGGCGCGCGCGTGCGGGGTGCGCGCCCGGGAACACCACTGCATCACCGTGTGGCGGCCACGGGCAGCGCGCCGCTGCGCTTTGAGGCCCAGGGCCTGCCTGCAGGGCTGGTGCTGGATGCATCCAGCGGCATCATCACCGGCACCGTGCCTGCAGCGGGCCGCTATCCCGTGCAGCTGACCGTCAGCAACACCCTGGGCAACGCCACGCGCGTGTGGACATTGGTGGCCGGCGACCAGTTGGCGCTGACCCCGCCCATGGGCTGGAACAGCTGGAACGCGCTGGGTGCAAACGTCAGCGACACGCAGGTGCGCGCTGCCGCCCATGCCTTGGTCGACCAGGGCTTGGCGGCCAAAGGCTGGACCAGCGTGCAGGTGGACGACGGTTGGCAGGCGTCTGTGCGCAAGGCTGACGGCACGTTGCCCGGCAACGAACGCTTCCCCGACATGGCCATGCTGGGCAACTTCCTGCACGAGCGCGGCCTGCAGTTCGGCCTCTACTCGTCACCTGGCGCCACCACGTGCAGCCAACACCCCGGCAGCTGGGGCCACGAAGCACAAGACGCCGCCACCTGGGCGGCTTGGGGTGTGGACCATCTGAAATACGACCTCTGCAGCTACCCCGACAAACTGCCGCCCCGACCGACGCTGCAAGACCACCAGAAGCCCTACCAACAAATGGGCGGTCTGCTGCGCCATCAGCCCCGCAGCATCACTTACGGACTGGTGCAGTATGGCCAGCACCGGGTGTGGACCTGGGGCGCTGAGGTTGGAGCGCAGAGCTGGCGCATGACGGGTGACATCCAGGACAGCTGGGCCGACCTGCTGGCCACTGGCTTCGCGATGGCGCCCTACGCCAGCCATGTGGGCCCGGGCCGCTTCAACGACCCCGACCAGCTGATGGTGGGTTTGTTGAACTTGCAAGGCGACGGTGTTTTGCGCCCCACCCGCTTGACGCCCGACGAGCAATACACCCAGGTCAGCCTGTGGAGTTTGTTGGCGGCCCCGCTGCTGTTGGGCAACCACTTGCCGGCGCTGGATGAATTTACGCTGAAGCTGCTGAGCAACAGCGAAGTGATTGCCATCCATCAAGACACGCTGGCGAAATCGGCCGTGCGCGTGCTTGACCGCAACGGCTGGCAGGTGTGGGTCAAAGAGCTGGAAGGGGGTGCCCGCGCCGTGGGCGTGTTCAACATGGGCGCGCGGTTTGGTCGCTTTGAACTCGACCCGGCCTTGTTTGGACGCAGCGGCCAGCCTTACCACGCGCGTGATGCCTGGCGCCAGCGTGAAGGGCCGGTACGCAGCGGCAACCTGATGCTGGCATTGCCTTCGCATGGGGTGGCGCTGCTGACCATCCGCTGATGGGTTTTGGGTGGGCGCAACTGCGCAGCAGTGGCTGCAACGGAGGTTTGAAGGTTGCGCGTGAGCCACGGGCACGAAACTGAAGTGGTTGCCACGCCGCTGCCGTCTGCCCGGGCCTCCCGGCACCAGGTTCAGCGACAACGGTCGTACAACCAACCAGTGGCTGCTCTGCGGGCAGCCTTTCTACCCTGAACGACGGCGCCCCGTGGAACGCCGCCTGTTCCCTGTTCAGGCCCCCGTGGTCCAGTAAGCCATAAAGCCGCCCGCCAGGGCAACGGCAAATGGCAATGCACACAACCATGCTCCGTGCCAACGAGAAGGGGCGCCCGTGGCATGGCCCGTTGGCAAACATTCCAACAGTAGATCTTCAGCAAAGGCCTCACTGCGCCAACCCAAATGGCCAACTGGCTTGGCATCAAATGGGCGGGCGCGGTTTGGGCCACGAACCAACGCGGATGACAGCGGATTTGAACTCGATATAGAAGCCATGACGCAACAGCACTCCTGTGCTGTGCATCTTCAGGGCTGACCGTTTCAGCCTTGTTTCAAACGCTGGCGCCAATTTGTTTCAATTGTTGTTGGAACCCGCACGGGGAAAACCATCGGCTGAAACAAATGACATCTGTTTGCCCCTGGATCGCCCAGCGGGTGCAGCCGTTGCGCCGATATGATGCAGAGCCCGCCTCACCACAGGCATCGGTTGCGGGCTTGCCCATGGCCTTCGATGACCCCCAGGTTGCTGCGCTGCCAACCGTGCTCGTGGTGGACGACGAACCCGAGTTGCGTGCCCTGCTGGTCGAGTATTTGTCCCGGTTTGGATTTATCGTGCACACAGCCGCAAATGCTGCGCTTGCGCGGGTGCAGGTGGTGGCTGTGGCTCCCCGTGTGGTCTTGCTGGACATCAACATGCCGGGTGAAAGCGGCTTGTCGTTGGCGCGCTGGCTGCGCGAGGTGCACCCTGGTGTGGCCATCATCATGTTGACCACTGCCAACGAGGCGGTTGACCGCATCGTGGGGCTGGAACTGGGTGCTGATGATTACCTGGGCAAGCCTTTCGAATTGCGCGAGCTGTTGGCCCGTTTGCGCGCCCTGTTGCGCCGCTCACAAGCCCAGCCCTCAGCTGTGGCCGAGCCCCTGAGGGCAACGGTGGCGTCCAGCGCGCCAGCTGCTTCGGGCAGCACGGCTGCCACAGCCGCCCTATCCCACACAACCCCCATACCCCCGCTTATCGGCCCCAGCGACACCGTGCGCTTTGGAGACCACGTACTGCATGTGCTCAGGCGCCAGTTGCTCGACACCCAGGGTCGTGAGGTGGAACTTACCGCGGCGGAATTTGACCTGCTGCTGCTGTTTGCGCGCCACCCCAACCGGCCGTTGAGCCGAGACCAGATCATGGCCCAGGCGCACAACCGCGATTGGGACGTTTTTGACCGGTCCATCGACCTGCGCGTGATGCGGCTGCGCCGCAAGATCGAACGCAACCCCGACCGGCCCGAGCTGCTGAAAACCGTTCGCAACGTGGGCTACGTGTTTGTGCCTGCGCCGCCGGCTTGAGAAGGCTGCTGCGCGCCATGGCGCCCGCGGAAGGCGGCACGCTGAAATCGGCGCGCCGGCTGGTCTGGCTGCTGGTGGTGCCGGTACTGCTGCTGTTGGTTGTGCTGTCGTTGGTGCAATACCAGCAGCGCATGGTGGATGCCAAGCGCGACCTGATGCGGCGCGCCGGTCAGCGGGCGCAAGAACTGGAAGCGCTGGCGCGCCCTGCCATGCACCACGTGCACGACCTGGTGCGGCTGCTGGAAAGTCACTGGGATGCACCGCCCGACGCGGGCCCCGCATTGGCGCAGGCGCTGCGCCCGACGATGACGGCGCAGGCCTTGGATGGCTGGAGCCTGGACGAGGCGCCTGGGGCTCTGCGCCGGGCGCTGGGGCAGCTGTGGTGGGCGCCGCCCGACCGTCGACCCCCTGAAACACGGTGGCTGCGCCGCGCGCACGCGTTCGTGGAAATGGCGCGCATCGCGCAAGAGCGTGCACCGGGTTTCGAGGCCACCTGGTTTGTGGCCGGCGATGTGAACGTGAGCTTTGGTTACCCCTGGGTGTCCAGTGAAGAAATGCTGGGCGCCATGGGCCTGCCCAGCCTGCGTTCGATGGAAGCCTTGCGGGTGTCGGGTGTGTTGCGTGCCCAGCGGCAAAGGGCTGAAGGCCAGGTTGCGCAGGCCATCTGGGGCGAGCCTTACGTGGGCCAACTCAACGGCCAGTTGGTGCAGTCGCATGCAATGCAGGTCTGGCGCAACGGCCTTTATCTGGGCGAGGTCAGTGTGGACGTGCGCTTGGACGCTCTGCAGCAGCAGGCGCGGCTGTGGCAGGCCACGGACAGCCTGGTCTGGGTGGCCAGCAACGGCGGCTTTGTGATGGCCGATACCGGGGCCCCGCTGCAGCCGCCAGCGTCACCCGGCCTGGGTGACACGCCCGTGCGGGTGCCGCTGGCCAGCCGGCTGCCCCGCGGCGTGACCGCTGACGACCTGAAAATCTTGCAGCAACTTGCAGCGGCTGACGGCAGCGCTGGCTTGCGGGAGGTGGCGGGCTGGGCGCTGGTGGCCGCGCAGCGTGCCGGCTCGCCCTGGCTGTACGTGGAGGCCACGCCGCTGAAGACCCTGCGCCTGGCTATCCTGCCCACGCTGCTGCCCAACGCGCTGCTGGGCCTGGCGCTGCTGCTGGTGTTTGTGGCCGGGCAGTGGCTCATCAGCCGCTGGTTCGTGACGCCGGCCTTGGCCGTGCTGGCCTACATGCGGCAGGTGTCGGTGGACAGCGCGGTGCCGGCGCCCGCACTGGGGCCACGCTGGCAGGGCTGGGTGAACGCCATCACCGAGACCTTTGCCAACCAGCGCGCCTTGCAGCAACGCGAAAGGGGGCACGAGGCTTTTAAGTCGGCGATGGTGGACAACGCACCCATGGCCATCGTGACACAAGACGAAACGGGCCGTGTGGTCGAGTTCAACCCAGCGGCAGAACGCCTGCTGGGCCTGAGCCGGGCTCAGGCCGTGGGTCAGCCGCTGCCGCTTAAGCTGCTGCCGGCTGACGCGCTGGCGGCGGCCGCCAGTGAGGGCCAGGTGGTCGACATCACCGGCCAACGCAGTGATGGCAGCCGCTTTTCTGCCCAGGTGCAGCGGTTTGACCTGCCACAGGAGACGGGCAAGTTCCAGATCGCTTTCATCACCGACCTGACGGCGCGGCAAGCTGCTGCACGCCAGATTGAAAGCCAGCGGGAAGCACTGCGCCAAAGTGAAAAGCTCAGCGCCATGGGCAGCCTGCTGGCTGGGGTGGCGCATGAATTGAACAACCCGCTGTCGGTGGTGATGGGCCGCGCCAGCCTGTTGGAAGACAAGCTGGAAGGCGACGCTGCGCGTGACGATGCACGGCGCGTGCGGCTGGCTGCCGAACGCTGCGGACGCATCGTCCGCACCTTCTTGAACATGGCGCGCCAGCGGCCGCCGCAGCGCCGTGCGGTGCAGCTGGCCGGTGTGGTGCTGGCGGCGGCCGACATGCTGGCCTACACCCTTCGCGGCCATGCCATCGCGGTGGACATGGCCTTGGCTGAAGCGCTGCCCGATGTGCAGGCCGACCCCGACCAGCTGGGCCAGGTGGTGCTGAACCTGATGGTGAATGCACAACAGGCGCTCTTGGCACGACCCCTCGAAGCTGGACAGCAGGGCTTGCCGCTGCGCATCAGATTGAGCAGCGGCCTGGAAATGCCGCGCCCAGGCCGGCAGGCCCGTGTCTGGCTGCGCGTGGCCGACAACGGGCCTGGCATACCCGAGTCGGCCCGTGAGCAGATCTTCCAGCCCTTTTTCACCACCAAGGCCGACGGCCTGGGCACCGGCCTGGGACTGAGCGTGTCGCAGGCCATCATGCGTGAACACGGCGGCAGCCTGGTGCTGGAAGACAGCATGGAAGGAGCCTGCTTCAGGCTCAGCCTGCCGCTGACGGGCCAGGATGACGAAGCGCATCCGCAACCCGCTGGTGACGGCGAACCCAGCGCGCTGACCTGCGGCGGCCGTGTGCTGGTGGTGGACGACGAGCCCGAGCTGGGCGACCTGATGCGCGCCATGCTGGAGTCTGCGGGTCTGGAGGTGGCCACCGCGGAATCAGGCGCCGTGGCGCTGGAGATGGTGCGCGAAGCGCGTTTTGACGCGGTGGTCAGCGACCTGCGCATGCCCGATATGGACGGCCCGACTTTCTGGCACGCGCTGTGCAAACACGATGCCGTCCTGGCGCGGCGCATACTATTTGTCAGTGGCGACACGCTTTCGGGTGCATCGCAGCGCTGGCCGCAGGCGCAGGGCCTGCCCAGTCTGGACAAGCCTTTTTCCAGCGACGAATTGTTGGCAGCGGTGCGCCGCCTGATGGCTTGAGAGCCATGGCGGCGCGCTGCGGCGTCGGTCAGGCCGCCATGAAGCCCAGGTTGCGCGCGCCAGCGTCAAAGTGGGCGAGGTTGGGAAAGATGTCGGCAATCTGCCCGCCGTTGAGTCCGAACCACGCGCCCAGTGTGGCACCCAGCTGGTCCACCGACGTGGTGGGCAAGAGCGCGCCATTGCCCAGCTGGTCAGGGCTGCCATCGAAGTGGTTGTTGTGGGCGTTTTTCACCGCCAGCGTGGGCAGCCGTCCGTAGACATCGCCGCCGCGCACCGCGCCGCCCATCACGAAGTGGTGTGAACCCCAGCCGTGGTCGGTGCCGTCGCCATTGCTGGTGAAGGTGCGCCCGAAGTCGCTGGCGGTGAAACTGGTGACGTGGTTGCGCGCCCCCAAGGCGCCCAGCGCGGAGTCGAAGTAGGCCATGCCGTGTGCCAGCTTGGCCAGCAGGTCGGCCTGGTTGCGGTTTTGCGCGTCGTGGTTGTCGAAGCCACCCAGGTTGACGAAAAAAACTTGGCGGCGCACGCCGATGCTGCCCGACAGGCCGGCGTCAATCAGGCGCGCCACCACCTGCAGCTGCTGTGCCAGCGAATTGCTGCTGCGGCCACCGGTCAGCGGGTTGTCGTAGTGCAGCTTGGGGTCGTTGTTGGCGTTGTACGTGCCGCTGCCGGGGGCCGTGCCAAAGGCGGCGTCGCTGGCGGGGCGAAGCGCTGTGCGCAGAATGGCTTCGGCGTCGATGGAACGCTGCGCCACGGCTGCGACGTCGCCCGCAAAAATAGGGCCACCGCGGCTGCGCGAGGCGATGCGTTGCAGCGCCGCGGCCACGTCCGTGCTGCCAAACACCCGCCCGCTGCTGTCGGCGCCCAGGCGCAGCGCGCCGCTGCTGCCCACCTGGTACTGCTGCACCGTGCGGCCCGACAGCCACACCGCGTTGCTGCTGGCCGAGATGGACGTAAAGACGGTGCGGTTGTTCATGCCGGCCAGCATGTCGCCTATGCGCCCGCCCCAGCCGTCCACCGTGCCTTCCGGGGCCAGTGCCTGCCAGGTGTTTTGCTGGTCGTTGTGAGAAAACAGGCGCGCCGGCCGCGGGTGTGTGCTGCTGTTGTATTGGGCCTTGCTGGTGGGCATCACCAGCGGGCCGATGTTGGGCAGCAGGGCCAGCCGGCGGTCGGTGTTGAACAGGGTCTGCAGGCTACCCATCAGTGGGTGCAGCGCCAGTGAACGGCCCTGTGGGTTGAGGGGCGTCACAGGCAACACGCCGCCCAGCCTGGACGGTGAGCCGGCTGCTGCACCGGGGTTGGCCGCTGCACCGGGCGCCAGCAGCGCAATCGACTCGGGTGCCTGGTTGCGTGTGCTGGTGTAGGCCTGCCAACTGGTGCTGTCGGTAGGCAGCACCATGTTGAAAGCGTCGTTGCCGCCGAACAGGAAGATGCAGACCAGCGCCTTGTAGTCCGTGGCCGTTTGCGCTGCAGCCGAGCCGGCAGCCAGCAGGTTCAGGGCCACGGGTGCGCCGGCCCCGGCCAGGGCCGACAGCACCCCAGCCTGGCGCAGAAAGTGGCGGCGTGAAGGGGAGTTGTTCATGAAGGGAGTCCTGGTGATGGGCGGGTCAGCTTCAGGGCTGCACGGCAAATTCGGGTGAGGCCAGGGTCAACAACAGCGCTGCGTTGACGCGGTTGCGGCGTGCGTTGTTGACCTGCGTCTGGTTGCTGCCGTTGCTGTTCAGCGTTGGCACGGTGATGCGAGCCACGGCGTCGCTGATCTCGGTTTTCAGCTCGGTGGCCGCCTGCCCCACCACCAGCTTGCCCACCACATGGTTGGTCAGGGCGGCGGCGTCGCCCGCCAGGGCCAGCTCGGATGCCCAGTCGGGCTGCAGGTCGCGCCGGTTCAACGTCACGCCGCCCACCGCGCCGTTCCACTGGCCCACGCCACTCGCCACGTTGTCGCGCATGAAGTTCACATAACCTGCGGCGCTGGTTTCGTTGGCGATCTGCAGCTCCGGCACGGCCAGGTTGCGCGCGGCGGCAGCCGTGCCCGGTGGCACATAACCCGGGCGGTAGAAGTTGAACACCGACGCTGCACGCAGCGGCGTTTGCGCCAGCGCGGTGCCAGGGTTGTCGGTGTTGCCGACCTTGTAGTGGCCGCTGTCACTGCGGTGCGGGAAGGCCCGCAGGTAGGCCGACAGCCGCAGCACCGGCTCACGCACCTTACCGCCGGCGTCGGTGCTGGCGCGCGCTTCGGCGTGCATCAACACGGCTTTGACAACGGCTTTCAGGTCGCCGCGCACGCCCGCGCCGTTGTTGGCAAACACCCGGGCCACGTCACGCACATAAGCTGGGCTGGGGTTGCTGCTGACCAGGCGCTGGATGAGCTGGCGGCCGATGAATGGCCCCACGTTGGGGTGGGCGGCCAGCGTGTCGAGCGCCGCGCGCAGGCTGGCCGTGGGGTCGGGCAGTTCTTGGGCGGCAATGGTGGTGCCCAGGAAGCGCTTTTCTTCGGCGCTGTGGTACTGCGGGTAACCCAGCATGGGCTTGAAACTGCGGTCGGGGTCGCTGGCGCCGTCGGCACTGCCCCAGAAAAAGCAGCTGTTGTCGGGCCAGTTGGGGCAGGCCCAGCTCCAGCCGGTGAAGACTTTGGCCAGGCCCGAGATGTCTGCAGGCGTGTAGGTTTCCACCGCCTGCGCAGCCACCGTTTTGGTGCTGCCGTCTTCGTTCAGATCCACCAGGCCGATGGTGAACAGCTGCATCACCTCGCGGGCGTAGTTTTCGTCGGGCACCCGCCCGGTGCGGGTGTCGGCGCGCTGGTTGCGCATGTGCGACAGGTACTGGCCCATCAGCGGGTGGCGCGACACGCTTTCCAGCAACGCGCGGTAGCTGCCCAGGCCTTGAGTACCCAGCAGGTCCAGCCAGGCGGCCACGGCGCGCGGGTTGTCACCCACGGTGTTGTCGGCCATCGACAGCACGAAGATCTGCGACAGCGCGTAGCTGGTTCGCAGGCGCAGCTGGTCGGGGCCCGTCAGCGCCTGTTTCCAAAACGACTCCAACACCTGGTCTTGCCAGGCGCTGCTGCCGGGGCTGGCGGCTTTGATTTCGGCGTCGCGGGCTTCGAACCAGGCGCGGTGGGAAGTGGCTGGCAGCGCCAGTTGTTCGTCGATCCAGGGCCCGTAGCCCAGTGCCATCACGCGCTCGATCTCGGCATCCGTGGGGCCGAAAGTGGCCTGGGTCAGGAAGCGGGCGGTTTCAGCGCGTGTGGCGGGCTTTTCCACCACCACGGCGGTGGCTGGTGCCGACGTGGCGGGCGTTTCGGTGCCGGTGGCCGCTGGCATGGCGTCCATGCCGCTGCCTCCTCCGCCCCCGCAGGCCACCAAGAAACCGGACAACAGGGCTGCAGCAAAAACGCGCCAGGAAGGTGTGGGCAACAAGGTCGGCTCCAGATGGGGCAGCCTCTACACACGGCCGCGTCTGCCGTGATTTCGACACGCTGCAGCCGCTTCTGTAGCCCGCACGGCCCTCAAGTGCCCGACTCTTACCCCTGGTCGCAACTGAAACAGTTGTGGCGGGTGACCCGCTGGGCCGCGTGGAAGAAGCTCTGGTCCCTACAGCACCGGCGCCAGCAGCCTGCGCGCCTGGTCGTGCGGCAGCGCCTGGCGCTGCGCCCAGTCGGCCAGCTGGTCGTCGCCGATGCGGCCGACGTTGAAGTAGGTGGCGTCCGGATGGGCCAGGTAAAAGCCACTGACGCTGGCCGCGGGTGTCATGGCCAGGCTGTCGGTCAGCCCCATGCCGATGTCGGTGGCCTGCAGCACGTTGAACATGGCGCGCTTCACGCTGTGGTCGGGGCAGGCCGGGTAGCCGGGTGCGGGGCGGATGCCGCGGTATTTTTCGGCGATCAGCTCGTCGGTGCTCAGTGTCTCGTCAGTGGCATAACCCCACAAATCGGTGCGCACCCGTTGGTGCAGACGCTCGGCAAAAGCTTCGGCAAGTCGGTCGGCCAGGGCTTTCAGCATGATGGCGCTGTAGTCGTCGTGGTCGTCGGTGAACAGCTTTTCGCGTTTTTCGATGCCCAGGCCTGCGGTGACGGCAAACAGGCCGATGTAGTCGGCCTTCACACCCTTGGGAGCGATGAAGTCGGCCAGGCAACGGTTGGCGCGTTTCACGCCTTCCACCACCGGGCGCTCGGTCTGCAAGCGCAGCGGGCTCCAGCGCAGGGCCACGTCGGTTCGGGTCTCGTCGGTATAGATCTCGATGGTGTCGTCGTCCACCGTGTTGGCAGGCAGCAACGACACCACGCCGCTGGCCTGCATCCAGCGCCCGTCGATGGCGCGCTGCAACAGCCGCTTGCCGTCACTGAAGACACGCAGTGCTTCAGCCCCCACCACCTCGTCTCGCAGGATGTCGGGGACCTTGCCGGCCAGGTCCCAGGTCTGGAAAAACGGCGCCCAGTCGATGCAGGCGGCGAGTTCGGCCAGATCGAAGTTCTTGAACATGCGCCGGCCGATGAACTTCGGCGCCGGTGGTGTGTACGCGTCCCAGTTGATGGCGGTTTTGTTGGCGCGCGCCTGCGCCAGCGTCACCAGCGGTGTCTGCTTTTTGTTGGCGTGCTGTTCGCGCACGCGGTCGTAGTCGGTTTTCAGTTCTTCGATGAAACGCAGCGCGCGTTCGTCTGACAGGATGTCGCTGCACACGCCCACGCTGCGGCTGGCGTCGGGCACGTAGACCACCGGCCCTTCGTAGTGCGGCGCAATCTTCACGGCGGTGTGCACGCGGCTGCAGGTAGCGCCGCCGATCAGCAGCGGTGTCTTGCGCTGGCGGAAGTAGTCGTCGCGCTGCATCTCGGCGGCCACATGCTGCATCTCTTCCAGGCTGGGCGTGATCAGGCCGCTCAAGCCGATGATGTCGGCGCCTTCGGCCTTGGCGCGCGCCAGGATGTCCTGGCAGGGCACCATCACGCCCATGTTCACCACCTCGAAGTTGTTGCACTGCAAGACCACGGTGACGATGTTCTTGCCGATGTCGTGCACGTCACCCTTCACGGTGGCAATCACGATCTTGCCCTTGGGCTTGGACTCAAAGCCACCTTCAATCAGCAGCTTCTTTTCTTCTTCGATGTAGGGCAGCAAGTGCGCCACCGCGCTTTTCATCACGCGCGCGCTTTTCACCACCTGCGGCAAGAACATCTTGCCTTGGCCG
>JANNMQ010000355.1:0-4165 GCA_031398045.1 Rubrivivax sp. | reverse complement strand
GGAGGACCCATGGATGAAGCAAACGTTGAATTTGCCGGAGGATAATTCCGTTGTATTGGCGGCAGATGTGTTGGATAACATGAGTAAATCGAACCTGGTCCCTATCCCCTGCTGCTGCCCGGACATCCCATGCCCGCTTTGTCTGCAAGCTCCGCACCGCCAGCAGCCTCACAGACTGCAGAGACTACGAAGCCGGTTGTGCCGCCCTGGTCCAGGCCGTTGGTGCTGCCCGTGGTTCAGCAGCATGTTGAAGAAAGCGCCCTGCTGCGCCATGTGCGCAGCGTGTTGGTTCGTGCGCCCCATGTGGGGTTGACGCAGCTGGCTCGCATCGACGAGCGCATCGCCGCGCACCTGGACGGCGTGGCCGTTGCGGGCCCCGCAGGCACAGCGCTGTGCCTGCAAGCGCTTGAAAGGCCCGGCGCGGGTGAAGTCTTCGCCGTCACGGTTCGGGCTTTGGGCCAGCAGGATGAGCGCATGCTGAACCATGTGCTCGCGCTGGTGCCGGCCTTGCCGGAAGCGCGCCGCGGCGTGGCCAGCGCGCTGGGTTGGGTGGGCCGCGAAGAACTGCGCGGCGTGGTGCAAAAACTGCTGGTGTCCACACAGGGGCACGAACGTGAACTCGGCATCACGGCTTGCCGCATGCACCTGGTGGACCCCGGTCGCACGCTGGCGATGGCGCTGGCCGACGAAGAGCCCGCCGTTCGCAGGGCCGCGCTACGCGCCGCTGCCGCTTTGGGGCGCGTGGACCTGCTGGACGTTTGCCGACGCGCGATGGGCGACGCTGACGCCAAGACCATCTTTTGGGCTGCGTGGGCGTCTTGCCTGCTGGGCGACCGGTCGGCTTCTCTAAACGTGCTGGCCGTGGCGGCGCAGGAAAACTTGCCCACAGCGATGCCCGCACTTTGTTTGGCCATGCTGGCCAGCACACCCGAAGCAGCCGCAGCGCTGACCCAGATCCTGTCGCAAGCTGCCAGAGCTGAGCCGGCCGCAACAACCCCCATGCGCCGACTGCTGCGTTGCGTGGGCCTTTTGGGCGACACCCAATTTGTGCCCTGGCTGGTCCAGCGCATGGCTGAACCCGCACTGGCGCGGCTGGCTGGCGAAAGTTTCAGCTGGATCACCGGTGCCGACCTGGCCCAGCAGGACCTGGAAACGCTGGGTGCGCCCAACCTGCCTGAACTGCCTTCCGATGACCCCAACGACGACCATGTGGACCTGGACGAAGACGACAGCCTGCCCTGGCCCGACGTGGCCAAGGTGCAAACCTGGTGGTCCAGGCAGGGGCATCTGCAAACAACGACTGGTGCGCAGCGACTGTTCAGCGGCGAGCCGCTTGCGCAGCAAACGGTACTGAGCACCTTGAAACAAGGTACACAACGCCGCCGCGCACACGCAGCGCTGCTGGGCTGTTTGCTTGCCCCCGGCAGCACCTTGTTTCAGGTTGCAGCACCGGCATCTCGACAGCGCCGCTTGCTGGCGCAACGGGCTGACTGAGCGCCAGACTGAACGCCATGCAACCCATCACCTTGTTTCCCTGGCTCGCGCTGGCATTTGCTTGTGCCAGCTTGTGGAGCTGGAGGCGCCGGGGGTCATTCGCAGGGGCCGCACGCACCTGGGGTTTGATGGCACTGATATTTGCCTTGGTTTGGGTCTGGCTGCAGTTGCAACGGTAGGCGCGCGCTGCTGAGCCAGTGACTTTGGTGTATTGAGCCAAAGAGCATCGAAGCTGAGCATTGCCCAGGCGCCCACGTCAACAGGCCCTGCAACTCCACGCCATGGTGAACGCTCGATGAATCTCACGCTGGTGGCCTTCGCGCTGAACGACCAGCCTTTGTCGCAGCCCATCACAGCGGTGTTTGACGGCCGTGGCGGCACGATAGGCCGCGCAGACCACAACACCATGGCCCTGCCTGACCCGCAGCGCCACATCTCACGGCTGCAGGCCGAAATCGTCGCCCACGGGGCGGCCTACATCATCAGAAACGTCGGCGCATCGAACCCTATCGTGGTGAACGGCCGCAGCCTGGCGCATGGGGACACCGCAGCGCTGGCGCAGAACGAACAGGTTCGCATGGGCGGTTATCTGCTGAAGGCGCATCTGAGCTCTGCGTCCCCCGTCGACGCCAAGGTCCACGCGCACCGTCCTCAGTCATGGACTGAGGCGGTACCGGCTGCCAAGGGCGCTGCGCCCGTGAACACACCCACTGACCCTTTTGCCGCCCTTTTTGACGCAGCCCCTGTGCGGGCGGCCGCGTCACAGGAAAGTCCTTTTGCGGACTTGCTGGATTCGTCGCCAACCTCCACCCGCATGCTGGCCAACCCGGTGGGCGAGTTGGCGCGCAGCGCGAAAAACCAAGACCCCTTTGCGGGCCTCATGCCACCGCCTGCAGGTGTGCCGGCGGACTCTGCTGCTGTGGCCGCCAAGCCCGCCACAGTGTCCCTACTTCCCGATGATTTCGATCCCTTTGCCGAGCCTCAAGCGCAATCGAAATGGCCTGGGAAACCAGTTTCTGCAGCCCAGACACCACCTGTGACCGATGTGTTTGAGGCCCTGGCCCCGCGTGCTCAGCAGCCAACGCTAGACAGTGTTTTTGGCCTCGGCCCGATGGGCGCCGATGATCCGCTGGCGCGATTCCTGGAACACAAGTCACCGGCGCCGGGCCCAAACGCTGCGGCAGCGTTGAACGCGGTGTCAGCAGACCCCATGGCCCTGTTTGCATCAACTTCCCATGCCGCTGCACCAGCACCGTCGCCTGCCATGCAGATGGCACAGCCCGACAACGTAGCGGCGCTGCATGCCGCGTTCAAGCCTCCCACCGTTGAAGGCAGTGTCTCAAGGACCGTGCCATTGCCTGCGGTGGCGAAGCCTCTGCCGTCTGTAGCGTCCATTCCTGTGCCCATCCCTGCGCCCACTCCGGCGCCCGCCAGCCCGGCGCCCTCTTTATCAGCCCCCATCCTGGACGCGGCCGAAGCCACCCCTGCGGCAGCGCTCTGGGCCGCTTTCTGTGACGGCGCGGGCCTGACGAACGTGCAACTGTCGGGCACGCCAGAGCAGCAAATGCACGAACTTGGGCGCATCTTGCGCAGCGCCACAGAAGGCACCCTGCAACTGATGGCCGTGCGCTCCAGCACCAAACACGAACTGCGCGCTGGCGTCACCATCATCCAGCAGCGCAACAACAATCCGCTGAAGTTTTCTCCCGACGCGATGGCCGCGCTGACCCAGATGCTGCAGCCGCCGATGCGCGGTTTTCTGAACGGGCCGGCCGCCATGGACGACGCCATGCACGATCTGGTGGGGCACTCTATCGGCACGGTGGCGGGCCTTCGTGCGGCGGTGGAAGGCATGCTGGAGCGCTTCGCACCGCAGGAACTGGAACGCAAGCTCAGCAGACATTCAGTGTTTGACAGCGTGCTGCCTTCGGCACGCAAGGCGCGCCTGTGGGACTTGTACCTGCAGCACCATCAGGGCATCCGCGAAGAAGCGCAGGAAGACTTCCACACGCTTTTTGGCAAGGCCTTTCTGGCCGCTTATGAACAGCAGATTGAGCGCCTGAGAAGCAAAGCGGCGCAGCGATGAGGCGCATCCGATGGGCCACCTGCAGCGAGCAGGGCGCAAGAAAGTCCAACGAGGATGCGCTGGCCTGTGGCACGGCCCGCAACGGGCATTACGCGGTGCTGGCCGACGGCGCCGGCGGTCACCAGCGTGGGGCCGAGGCCGCGCGGCGTGCAGTGGGCTGCATAGAGCGCCTGCTCAGCGACGACGCGACGGCGTTTTCGCCCGCCAATCTGTCACAAACGGTGTATCTGGCGAACCTGGAACTTCTGCATCACCAAGACGCCAAAAATGCACAAGCACGCATGCACTGCACGGTGGTGGTTTTGTGGATAGACCCTGAGCTGGGTTTGGCCTTGTGGACGCATGTGGGTGATTCGCGCCTGTACCGCCTGCGCCATGGCCAGGTGGACGTGGTCACTGCAGACGACAGTGTGGTGCAGCGCATGCTGCAGGCCGGGTTGATCACAGCGGCACAGTCAGAGAACCATCCGCAGAAAAACCAGCTGCTCGCAGCACTGGGCATGGAAGGCGACATAGAGCCTCACACCGTGGTGCGGCCGGTGGAGGTTCTGGAAGGTGACGCGTTTTTGTTGTGTTCAGACGGCT
>JANNMQ010000322.1:0-4543 GCA_031398045.1 Rubrivivax sp. | reverse complement strand
CCCCATGGGGATCTTGCCCAGCATGTAGTCGATATGGGTCTGCGTCATCTGGTCGAACATGGCTGTCTTGGCCACCGCCGGTGTGATGGCGTTGACCAGGATGCCCTTGGTGGCCACTTCCTTGGCCAGGCTCTTGGTCAGCGCAATCAGGCCCGCCTTGCTGGCGCTGTAGTGGCTGGCGTTGGGGTTGCCTTCCTTGCCGGCCACCGATGCGATGTTGATGATGCGGCCATATCCCTTCCCATTCGCGGTTTTCATCATCGCCTGCACCACATGGCGGCAGACCAGGTAGGGCGCAATGAGGTTGACCTCGATCACGCGGCGCCAGACGGCGGGGTCGAGCTCCCAGGTGGTGGCATTGCCGCCCGTGATGCCGGCGTTGTTGACCAGGATGTCGATGCGGCCAGCCTGTGCGACCAGTTGCGCCGAGGCGGCTGCCACCGCGGCGTCGTCGGTCAGCTCGACCGACTGCGCATGCACCGGCCCCAGTGGCGCCAGCGCCTGCACTGCAGCTTGCATGCGTGCGGTATCGATGTCCCAGATCATCACCGTGGCACCACTGTGCAGCAGACGTTCGCAAATGGCGTAGCCGATGCCTTGCGCACCGCCGGTGACGACGGCCACGCGGCCCTTCAGGTCGATCTGGTTCATGGGGTCATTCCTTTCAGCGCGGCGGGGTTGGATTGGCAGTCGGCGATGTACTGCCGGATGATGTCTTCGAAGCTGTTCTCGGGCATCAGGCCCAGACCCGCAGCGCGCTGTGCGGTGGCACCAGAGGGCCAGTTGGCAACGATGGCAGCGATTCTTTCGTCACGCTCGAAGCGCACCAGTGCCCTCACCGTCGGGCCTGCCACGGCTGCCAGCGCGTCCAGCATCTGCTGCACGCTGACATTCAGCCCGGGCAGGTTCAGCGCCGTGCGGCCGACAAAGGCCTCGCGGCTGGCCTCGAAGACGGTGATCAGTCCACGCACGGTGAGCGCCGGCGACGACACCGGGTGGCGCACATCGGGCGCCACCGGGCATACCGACTCCACACCCGCCAGCGGCTCGCGGATGATGCCGCTGAAAAAAGAGCTGGCAGCGCCATTGGGCCGGCCCGGGCGCACCGTGACCGTCATCAGGCGGGCCGCACGGCCGTCGATGTAGCCCTTGCGCGTGTAGTCGGACACCAGGTGTTCACAGATCAGCTTGTGCGTGCCGTAGCTGGTTTGTGGCGTGGGCAAGGTGGTGTCGCCCACCACTGCGGGCAGCGGCACCGCGGGGTCGGGGCCAAACACCGCCACCGAGCTGCTGAAGACCAGACGCGTCGGCGCCACACCCTGGGCTTGCACCTGCTCTTGCCGATGGCGCAGTGCGTCCAGCAGCGCGCGTGTGCTGTCCAGGTTGCTGCGCAGCCCCAGCTCGAAGTCGGCTTCACACTCGCCCGACACCGCCGATGCGAGATGGAACACGCCGTCGAAAGATTCGTCGCGCAGGCCCTCGCAAGCGGCCAGCAGCGGCCCCACGCGGCTGCGCACCCGCGGGTCGGCCAGCAGCTCAGCCGGTGCCGTCACCTGATCGGCCAGCACCAGCTGTTCGATGGCACGGCCCGCCAGCGCGCCCGCGCGCAGCAGCTCGCGCGCCAGGCGCGCGCCGACAAAGCCCGCACCGCCAGTGATCAGCACCTTCATCAGGAAACTCCTTTGACAAGACGGGGCAGGCGGCCTTTCAGGCGCTGCGCCGGTTCAGACACCGAAGGCAGCTTGCGGCGCGATGCCAGCACATGCTCGATGTCGTCGCGCGCGCTGTCGATCAGCTTCAGCGCCGCACGTTCGGACTGGGCACCGTCGCGCGCAATCACGGCGTCGAGCACGTCACGGTGCATCTGCAACGACGACGCGGGGCCAAAGGGTCGGGCCGTTGAAATCTCGAAAGCCGTGCGCAAGAGTGCGCCCAGTGCCTTGCTCATCTGCACCACCATGCGGTTGTGGCAGGCGCGCAGCAGGCCCTGGTGAAAGGCCAGGTCGTGGTGCACGTAGTCGCCACCGTGCTCGATGGCGTCGCGCATGCCGATGTAGGCCTGCTCGATCTCTGCCAGGTCGGCCGCGGTGGCGCGCTCGGCGGCCAGGCGCACCGCAGCGGGCTCGATCACGCGGCGCAGCTCTTGCACTTCGCGCAGGAACTCGCGCGTCAGCCCGGCCTTGGATTGCCACCCCACCACGTCGGGGTCGAACCAGTTCCACTGGTCTGACGACAGCACCCGGGTACCCAGCTTGGGGCCGGTGATCAGCAGGCCCTTGGCCACCAGCGACTTCACCGCTTCACGCACCACCGTGCGGCTGACGCCCAGTTGTTCACACAGCGTGGGCTCGGGCGGCAGGCTGCAACCCGGTGGATAGCGGCCGGAAACGATGTCTTCGCCCAGCTTGTCCAGGGTGTTGCCCAGGACGTTCTTGATGGCCGTGCGCTGCACGCCCATCACGCGCGCACAAACGCCGTGCACAGAGGCTCTTCGCCCAGCTGCCGGCTCCAGTGGCCATGCACCTGAGGATCGAAGCGCTGCCCGGCCGGCAGCACGTCGGCCGAATAGAAATGCTGGCCGGGCTTGAAGATGCGCGAACTGCCGTCCTGCAGCCCGATCTCCATCTGCCCGCCCAGTATGAACACCCACTGCGGCGTTTCGGTGCAGTGAAAGTCGCTGCGAAAACCCACCGGGCTGGAGCGCAGCTGCAGGCCACCGCTGGGCATCAGGGCGCTCAGCAGCGCGGCTGGTTTGCCTTGGTCCAGCGGCAGGCTGTCGTCACGAAACCGGGCGCGTCCGTCGGTGTCGGTGAAGAGAACAACTTTGGTGAATGGCATGGGCTGTTTTTAGATCAGTGCGCTGGCTCAGGCTTGACGTTATGCAGGTGGCGCGGGTGCCCTCAGCGGCGTTTGTCCAGCGCCACCAGCACCCTGGCCACGATCACCTCGGGCTCTGGGCCGACGTCGATCTGCAGCGCATCTTCGTCGGGCATCGGTGGCTCCAGGGTATCGAACTGGCTCTGCAACAGGGTGGCTGGCATGTAATGCCCCTTGCGCTGTGCCAGTCGTTGCGCCAGCAGCGCCTGCGTGCCTTGCAGGTGCACAAACAGCACCTGGGGCGCTGCCGCGCGCAAGCGGTCGCGGTAACTGCGTTTGAGTGCCGAGCAAGCCACCACCACACCGCCGTTGCGCGCCGCGCCATCACACAAGCTCTGGGCCACGGCCGCCAGCCAGCCTTGCCGGTCGTCGTCGGTCAACGGCGTTCCGGCGGCCATCAAGACCACGTTCTGCGGTGGGTGCAGATCATCGCCTTCCACATAGGGCAGGTGCAGGGCGTGTGCCAGCGCGCGGCCTACCGTGGACTTGCCGCAACCGCTGACCCCCATCACCACGATGGGTCCGGCACCGGACCGGGGTGCAACCATCGCGTCAGGACAAGCGCTGGCCGCTGCTGCTGTCAAAGACATGCGCCTTCTCGGGGTCCAGCGTCAGGTGCACCATGTCGTCGGCCTGCGCCAGCGTGCGGCCATGCAGCACCAGCACCATCTGCTGCCCGCCCACGTCCACCAGCAGTTCGGTCTCGGCACCGGTGGGTTCTACCACCACCACTTTTGCGGGTATGCCTTGATCGGCAAGGCCGATGTCGGTGGGCCTGATGCCCATCTGCACCGCCTGCCCTTGGGCTGCGCTGCAAGCCGCGGGCAACGGCCAGCGGGCGCCGAGCGCATCGACAAAACCGCCACGCACGGTGCCGGCAAAGACGTTCATCGACGGCGAGCCGATGAACTGCGCCACGAACAAATTACCCGGCCGGTCGAACAGTTCCAGCGGCGTGCCGATTTGCTCGATGATGCCGTCGTGCATGACCTCGATGCGGTCGGCCATGGTCATGGCTTCGATCTGGTCGTGCGTGACGTACACCGTGGTCGTCTTCAGCC
This sequence comes from Rubrivivax sp., assembly GCA_031398045.1. Classification (GTDB taxonomy): domain Bacteria; phylum Pseudomonadota; class Gammaproteobacteria; order Burkholderiales; family Burkholderiaceae_C; genus Rubrivivax. The sequence continues at coordinate 605 of JANNMQ010000322.1, read as the reverse complement.
GCTGGTGCAGCGCCTTGATCTCGGCGCGCATGGCCACGCGCAGCTTGGCGTCCAGGTTGGACAAGGGCTCGTCGAACAAGAACACCTTGGGGTCGCGCACGATCGCGCGGCCCATGGCCACGCGCTGGCGCTGGCCACCCGAGAGTTCACGCGGGAAGCGGTCGAGCAGCGGGTCGAGGTTGAGGATGCGCGACGCGTTGTCCACGCGCTGGTCGGTGGTGGCCTTGTCGGCGTTACGCAAGCGCAGGCTGAAGGCCATGTTCTCGCGCACCGTCATGTGCGGGTACAGCGCGTAGCTCTGGAACACCATCGCGATGTCGCGGTCCTTGCTTTCGAGGTCGTTCACGACCACGCCGTCGATGGCAATTTCACCGCCAGTGATTTCTTCCAGCCCCGCCAGCATGCGCAGCAGCGTGCTCTTGCCACAACCGCTGGGCCTTGATCCTGGCGATGGTGACGATCGCGTCGCCGTATTGCATCTGGGTGCTGAAGCAGGCTTCGGACAAGCTGCCCTGGGAACTCGACGAAGCCGCGCGGATCGACGGCGCCACGCCGCTGCAGCTGTTTCGGCTGGTCTACGTGCCGCTGATGGTGCCCAGCCTGGT
>JANNMQ010000263.1:0-1597 GCA_031398045.1 Rubrivivax sp. | reverse complement strand
TCCTCACCGACCAGGCCTACGGGACCATGATCCGCAGCCACTGATGGGCCCACCCCCGAAGCGGCTGCGCCGCTCCCCGTCAAGGGGGCGCCGCTGGCGGCCTGGCGAAGCCGGTTCCGCGGCGGCCACATGGGAACAGCCCCTCTGTCAGGCTCCGCTGCCCAGCCGGGTCTGGCTGTTCGACCTCGACGACACGCTGCACGATGCGAGCAGTGCGTCGATGGCCGAATTGCACGTGTCGATGGGCCGCTACATCGAGGACAACCTGGGCCTGAGCAAGCCCGAGTCCGACGCCTTGCGTCGCCGCTACTGGCTGAAGTACGGCGCCACGCTGCTGGGCCTGGTGCGTCACCACGGCGTCGAGGCCGCGCACTTCCTGCATCACACGCACCTGCTGCCCGGCCTGGAAGGCCGCGTGCGCGGACACGCAGCCGACATCGCGGCGCTCCAGCGCCTGCCCGGCCGCAAGTTCATCCTCACCAACGCGCCCGCGGCCTACGCCAAGCGAGTGATCTCGACGCTGGGTATCGGCCACTTCTTCGACGGCGTGCTGTCGATCGAGGACATGCACATGTTCGGCGAACTGCGCCCCAAACCCGATGCCCGCATGCTGCGCTGGGTGGCGGCCAAGCTGCAGGTGGCGCCGACGCGCTGCACGCTGGTGGAAGACACGCTCGTGCACCAGAAGGCCGCGCGGCGCGTCGGCATGCGCACGGTGTGGATGCAGCGCTGGCTGCCGGCAGGACGCCATCGCCCGCACCGCAGGCCGGTCTACGTGGACCGACGCATCAGCCGCCTGATCGACCTCTTGTGATCCGCCTTCGGCGCCGGCGGCAACGCCGCGAGGCAGGGCTGGCCGGCGCAGACTTCGACCAGTGCGGCGGCCAGCGGCGGCGCCACGCCCAGGGCACGCGCACTGCCGACGCCCAGCAGGAGCCAACAGGCGGAGACAGCCAGCCACAGGGGCGCGCAGCGAGGGATCGATAGCCAGGCACGATGCATGCCGCCAAGGCTAGGCCGTTGCGCGGCGCCGCGCCTCGCCCAGAAGAGCGACGCGGCCTGTATCAATTGTCTTAGGCCGAAAGACCGGGAACGGCCGTGAAAGTGCGGGAAGGGCCGGCTTCAAGGTCCGTCGGCGGCGCTCAGGCCTGCAAGCCCAGGTCGCGCGCCACCACCACCGCCTCGGTGCGGTTGCGCGCCTGCAGCACACGCAGGATGGCGGCGATGTGGATCTTCACCGTGCCCTCGGTCAGGCCCAGTTCACGCGCGATCAGCTTGTTGGGTTGGCCGCGCATCAGGCAGCGCAGCACGTCCAGCTGGCGCGGCGTCAGGCCGCTGGCGTCGGGGCGGGGTGGAGGCGCACCGTGGCGCAGGTCGGCCAGCGCCATCGCCGGCATGTAGGTGCCGCCGCCCAGCACGATGCGCAAGGCCTGCTGCAGCACTTCGGGCGCTTCGCTTTTGGGCAGGAAGCCCACCGCGCCGGCGGCCAGCGTGGCGCGGATGACGGCCGGGTCGTCCTCGCCCGAGGCCACGACCATCGGCACGCCGGGGAACTGCAGACGCAGCCGGCGCAGGCCGTCGACCCGCTCCATGCCCG
>JANNMQ010000234.1:0-3002 GCA_031398045.1 Rubrivivax sp. | reverse complement strand
CGCGCCTGGGCCAGGCGGTGCACCGGGTGCTGGAATGGGCCGGTCGGCCGGGAGCCGCGCTGCCCCGCGCCGAATGGCCCCGCGCCTGCGCGGCAGCCGCTGCCGAATTTGGGCTGCTGGATGCAGACGCCGCCAGCCGTGTGCTGGTCCCCGTGCAGGCCGTGTTGAGCAGCCCGGCCTGTGCCGGCTTCTTTACCGGTGAGCAGCTGCGATGGGCCGGTGCCGAAGTGCCGGTGGCCGCCGCCGGCCAGACGCTGCGCATCGACCGCCTGGTGGCGCTGCAAGCCGCTGGTGGGCCGCTGCAATGGTGGGTGCTGGACTACAAGTTGCAGCACCGGCCCGACCAAGTGCACGACTACCTTGAACAGTTGCACACCTACATGCATGCCGTGCAGGCTCTGCAGCCGGGGCATGAGGTGCGCGGCGCCTTCATCACCGCACTTGGCGAGCTGATCGAAGCCGACTGAGTTGAGACAAGGGCCCGAAACTGCCCAACTTTAGGCCTGCTGTTCCGGCGCGCCTTGGGTCGGCTTGCGGTTCCAATGGATGCAACCATGTCCACCCCATCCAGTCCCTCTGCAGCGCCTGCCGCCAAGGGCGCCGTGCGCTGGTTTGGCCGCTTGCAACTGGTGCGGCTGCTCGGCCGCAGCGAACGCAGCATGGCCTGGAGTGTGCTGTCGGCCGGCAACGACCAGCCCCTGCTGCTGGTGCTGCCGCGAAAACAACCGGTGGATGGCCCAGCGCTGGAACAGTGGCAAGCCGCAGCGCGGCAGGTGGAAAGGCTCAAACATCCCCACCTGGCGCCACTGCTCGAAGTGGGCGTGCGCGAAGGCTGGCCATTTATGCTGCACGACCTGCGCAACAGCAGCACGCTGGCTGACACCCTGGCCAGCCGCGGCCTGCCGGGCCCCGAGGCGGCGGCCCTGTTGCAGCAGGCGCTGCAAGGCCTGGCCTATGCGCATGAGGCGGGTGTGGCCCACCACGATGTGCAGGCCTACCTGATGCTGGTGGACGAGGCCGGCCAATTGCAGCTGGCCGGCGCCGGTGCCGCGTCGGCCATGGCTTGGGCCGAACCCCAGCGCCAGCCGGCCGACACAGCGCCCGCGTCGCTGGACAGTGAATCGGGCCAGCGCAGCCTGCAGCGCGTGGCGGCCGAGCGCGACGTGCTGGCCTGCGGCCTGGTGTTGCACCAGGTGCTGGTGGGGCAGCCAGCGCTGGAAAACAACGACACCGGTCAGGTGATCAAGCGCATGCCGCCACTGGGCCCTGAGGTGGTGCGCTTGCCCTGGAACCTGGCCCAGCCGCTGAGTGAACCCCTGCGCGCCATCGTCAACCGTGCCACCGACCGCCAAGAGCGGCAGCGCTACCGCAACGCACGCACGCTGCTGCGCGCACTGGAAGGCTGGCAACTGGCCGACAGCCAGGCCGGCGGCCCGCTGGCCTTGCTGGCCGATCGTCTGCGTGCCGGTGGTGTGTTGCCAGCGTTGCCGGGTGCCGCCGAGCGGGCCGCGCGCCTGGCCATGATGGACCTGCAACGCACCAGCGAACTGGCGGAGGTGGTGCTGGAAGACCTGGCCCTTTCTTTTGAACTGCTGCGCCTGGTGAATGCCGCGCGGCTGAAAGGCGGGCAGGCCAGTGACAGCGGCCCGGTGCTGACCGTGCGCAGGGCGATTGCCATGCTGGGGGTGGACGGCGTGCGCCGCGCAGCCACGGCAATCAGAAAGTGGCCCGGGCCACTGGAAACCGCCGGCGCTGCTGCGTTGCAGCAGCAGATTTCACGCACGCGCCGTGCGGCACGTCTGGCCTTGGCGCTGCGTCCCGCCGGTTACGACAGCGAAGTGGTGTTTTTGGTCACCGTCTTGCAAGACCTGGGACGCCTGGTGGTGCGCTACCACTTTCCCGAAGAAGCCGTGCAAATTGAGCGCCTGATGCAGCCGGCCGCCGCACGGCCGGGCGAGCCCGAAGAGCCCGGGATGCACGAAGAGGGCGCTTCCTTTGCGGTACTGGGTGCTGATACCGAAGCCATCGGATTGGCCGTGGTGCGCCACTGGGGCCTGGACGACAGCGTCGCCGTGCTGACCAGGCGGCTGCCCTTGTCGACCCCTGTGCACAAAGCCACCAGCGACGACGAGATGCTGCGTGCCCTGGCCAGCTGTGCCCACGAAGCCATGGATGCCCTGTCGCTGGCGGGCCCCCGCGTCAACGCCGCGTTGGGACGCGTGCTGCAACGTTATGCAACGGTGCTGAATATCACTGCGGCTGATTTGCAGGCCGGATTGCGCGACAAACCGGTGGTGCCCATCGCCACGCCAACGGGGCACGGTGAACTGGATGCATTGGCACCCAAAACCCCTGCTGCGCGACCCGGTCTGAGAGCAACGGCGCAACAAGGAATGGGCACGCCTTCCCATCAAGGGTGACGAGCCTTACCCCCGGCACTGGTTGCTTGCGCTTAGGGCTGCTTGGTTCCCCACCTGACCCGGTTGGGCGCGCTTCCATGCGGGGAGGCCCGTCAGGGTGCATTCTAAGGGGCAGCGCCGGCAGCCTTGGCAGTCAAGCATGCAGCCATCGGTGGAAGCCGCCCTGGCAAGGGGCCTTCAGCGCAGCTGCAGGTCACCCCCGTCAAAGGTGACGTTCAGTGGTTCAATCAGCAGGTGTTTGGGCCCCGCTTGCACCTCGCCGGCCACCCAGGCCGGCACGCCGCAGGCGCGCGCCACCTCTGCCGTGCGCTCAGCATCGGCGGCCGCCACAAACAGCGCAAAACCAGCACCCATGTTCAGCGTGCCATATGCCTCGGCGGCGTCGTGCCCGGCCTGTTGCTGTATGAATCGCAGCACCGCAGGTACGGGCGGCACGGTGTATATGCGGTAAGCCATGGTTTTGGGGTGCCGCAGCAGCTTGCGCCAGCCGTGGCCGGTGATGTTGGCCGCGTAGTGCACGCCAATGCCAGCGGCCCACAGCGCTTCGGTGACGGGCGCATACAGCGTGGTGGGGGCCAGCAG
>JANNMQ010000189.1:0-13395 GCA_031398045.1 Rubrivivax sp. | reverse complement strand
TCAACAACCGCCCCACGCTGGCGCAGGGTTTTGTGATGGCCAACGGCGAGCGCTTTTCTTTGCTGGTGAACCACCTGAAGTCCAAAGGCAGTTGCCCCGCAGCGGGTGACGCTGACTTTGCCGGCAACTTCGACGCCGGTGACGGCCAGGGCTGCTGGAACCTGCAGCGCAAGCAGCAAGCCCAGCGGCTGCGCACCTTTGTGGCGCAGGTGCAGGCCGCTTACAGCAGCAACGATGTGTTGCTGGTGGGTGACTTCAATGCCTACGCACAGGAAGACCCGATCTTCGAGCTGACCGGCAGCGGTTATGTCGACCAGATCGGCCGCTTCAACAGCTTTGGCTACAGCTATGTGTTCGACGGCGCCGCCGGCCGGCTGGACCACGCCATCACCACCTCCACGCTGTCGCCGCGTGTCACGCGTGCCATTGAATGGCACATCAACGCCGACGAAACACCAGTGCAGGACTACAACACCGAGTTCAAGGCACCGCTGACCACCTGCGGCGGTTTGTGCCCGGCCGACCCGTACACCACCGCGCCGTGGCGCTCGTCAGACCACGACCCTGTGGTGGTGGGCCTGTCGATCTACAAGACCATCAGCGCGCCGCCCGCCAGCACGGTGGTGGCAGGCACCGCGGGTGACGACATCATCATCAGCGGCGCTGGCCGGCGCACGCTGACGGGCGGTGGTGGCAACGACTGGTTTGTGTTCAGCGCCGGCTTTGCCGGTGGCGCCACCATCAACGACCTTTCAGCCGGCGACGGCATCGACCTGCGAGCGGTGCTGCGCAACCTGGGCATTGCGTCCACCGCCCCCATCGCGCAGGGTTATCTGAAGTGCGCCGCCAGCGCGGCCGGCGCGGTGATCAGCATCGACCCCGACGCCAGCGGCCCGGCGCCGCCGCGCGCGATGCTGCTGCTGAAGGGCCAGGGCTGCGGTGTGCTGAACACCACCACATTCGTGCAATGAGTTCAGTCACGCCGACCGCTTTCACCCCACACCCCTTGCGGCATTCAACCCCCCTTGCCAGGCACCACGCCATGAAACACGCACGCTTGTCCTTGTTGCCCACTTTGCGCCCCGCTCTGCGTCACTTACTCGCCGCGTCAACGGTGGCGCTGGCCTGCGCGGCCCCACAAGCCGCCGTGGTGGACTACACCGGCCAGGTCGATTCCGGACCCTTGACCGGCAGCCTGTTCAGTGGCAGCTTTGCCTACGCCGACCCCGCTGCCGGCTTTGACGGTTCGGTCGACCTGAGCAGCTTCACACTGAACTTCAACAGCCAGACCTACACCCTGGCAGGCGCCGACGCCCCCGCCGTGGCCTGGTTTGTGGCCGGCGGTTTTGTCGGCGTCGACTTCCTGGACCTGGATTCCTTTGGCACAGCCGTGCAGCTGACGGCAGGTTTCACCGACCTGTCTGAAGCGTCGTTCAGCTACCAGCCCACCGGTGCGGCACAGGGCCTGGGCGGTTTCACCAGCTTCACCAGCGTGGGCGCCGTGCCCGAGCCGGCCACGCTGTTGTTAGTGACTTGCGCATTGATTGCAGGGGCAGCAGTGCGGCGCAAGGTTGGCTGAAATTCCGGTAAGCCCTTCCGCGCGCAATGCCGCAGTCGCAACGCAAAAATAGAGGCGGCGCGCGGCTGATTCATGTTGTGCAGCAACTCCACCCAGGCAAGCCTCAGCGCTGGCAAGTCGCGCAGCTGCCCCTGCAGCGTGGCGGCACGGCCTTCGAAGCGACGGAAGAGCCGCGGCCCCATCAGGTCGCCCGTGCGCTGGCGGCGCGCTGCCTGAGTTCCACTGGGGTCGGTCGGGGTCATCGGTAGGGCGAAAAGTTTCGGGCAAACCCTGAAGGATCGGACACCATCTGGACTGATCGATAGTGCGCATCTGGATTTAAACACGGTGCGCCGCCATGACTACCGTTGCAACCCAGTATGAGATTGCAACAAGACCCCGCACGCCTGACCATCGGTGCCACTACCGTGGTGGGTTTGGTTGTGCTGTGGTTGCTGGGCTCGAAGTTTGGCTGGATCAACCCGCAAGCCTTTCCCAGCCCCGATCAGTTCTGGGCCGCTTTCAAACAACTGACCGTGGGTGAAGGTTTTGCCGAAGGCCGCATGCACGAACATGTGCTGCAAAGTGTGAAGCTCATTCTGATGGGCTTTTTTGCGGCCACCGTGGTGGGTGTGCCGCTGGGCCTGTGGATGGGCTGGAGCCGCCGTGCCGAAGCACTGATCAACCCCATCTTCCTGCTCATCCGCCCCATCCCGGCGCTGGCCTGGATACCGCTGGCCATTGTGTGGCTGGGGCTGGACGACGCGGCCAAAGTCATGATCCTGTGGTTTGCGGCTTTTGTGCCGTCGGTGATCAACAGCCACAGCGGTGTGCGCAACATCGATCGGCCCATCATCGAAGCCAGTGCCATGCTGGGCGTGCGCGGCTGGTCACTCGTCAAAGACGTCATCGTGCCCGGCGCCCTGCCCTCCATCTTCACGGGGCTGCGCCTGTCACTTCAAGGCTGCCTGACGGCGCTGGTGGCCGCTGAACTGCTGGGCGCCTTGCTGGGCATGGGCAAGGTGCTGTACCAGGCGGGGCTGGACATCTACCCGGCCATGATCCTGGCCGGCATGGTGGCGGTGGCGGTGGTGGGCTTTGCGCTCACCGCCGTGCTCGACTTCATTGAACGCCGTGCCATGCCCTGGCGCACCACCGGCTGAGCCGCGCATGGGTGAAGCGCTGGACCGCCGTCAACTGGTGTGGCTTTCTGCCACCGGCCTGGCGCTGTTTTTTGGCCTCTGGACGTTTGCAGCCTGGGTGGAACTGGCGCCGCGCAAGTTTTTGCCATTGCCGTGGGACGTGGTGGAACGTGGCATAACGCTCTTGAGCCAGCCGTTTTCAGGCCAGACGCTGCAGGGCCACCTGGGCGCCAGCATCGACCGCTACGTGCGCGGCTTCTTGCTGGCCGCTGCGGTGGGTGTGCCGCTGGGCCTGCTGATGGGCTGGTACCGCTGGCTGGACAACGTGGTGACGCCGCTGTTCGATTCGGTGCGCTTCATCGCACCCATCGCCTGGGTGCCTTTTGCTGCGCTGTGGTTCGGCACTGGCATCGGCGGGCCAACGATGATCATCTTTGCCGGCGCCTTTCCGCCCTGCCTCATCAATGCCTACCGCGGCGCACGTTTTGTGGAAACGCGCTACATCGAAGCGGCGCAGGTGTACGGCGCATCGGGCCCGCGCATCGTGTATGAAGTGCTGTTGCCGGCTTCACTGCCTTCCATCATCGCGGGGCTGCGCATCAGTGCCGGCGCCGGCTGGCAAAGCCTGATCGGCGCCGAGCTCATTGCCGCCAACAGCGGCATCGGTTTGATGATGGTGCGGGGCCAGGGTGCACTGGACACACGCATCGTGATGGTGGGCATGGTTGCGGTGGGCGTGGTGGGCCTGCTCATCGACGTGGCCCTGCGTGCTGTAGAAGCCTGGGTCAACCGTAAACAAGGGCGCTGAATACACCATGGCCAACATCGTGCTGGACAACGTGTCGCGCACCTTCCGCCGCAATGGCCAGGACTTTTTGGCGTTGGACCGCGTCAGCTTCACCTGTCACGAAAATGAATTTGTGGCCGTGGTGGGCCCCTCGGGTTGTGGCAAGACCACCTGCCTACGCATGGCCGCAGGGCTTGAATTTCCCAGCAGCGGCTCGGTCACCGTGGGTGGCAAGTTGGTGACACAACCGGGCCCCGACCGCGCCGTGGTGTTTCAGCAGTTTGCGCTGTTCCCGTGGAAAACCGTGCACGAGAACATCTTGTTCGGCCTGCGTTCATTGGGCGTGCCCAAAGCCGAGGCGCTGGACCGCATCACACAGAACCTGAAGTTGATGAACCTGGAAGGTTATGAATCGGCCTACCCGCACCAGTTGTCGGGTGGCATGCAACAGCGGGTGGCCATTGCGCGCGCCTACGTGCTGAACCCCGACGTGTTGCTGATGGACGAGCCCTTCGGCGCGCTGGACGCACAGACCCGCACCGTGATGCAGGAAGAGCTGCTGCGTGTGGGGCGTGCCAACCCGCGCACGGTGATGTTCATCACCCACGCGGTGGAAGAAGCCGTGTACCTGGCCGACCGTGTGGTGGTGATGACGCGCCGGCCTGGCGCCATCAAGGAGATCATCGATGTCAAACCGGTGCGGCAGTCAGAAAACTGGCAACAGTACGAACGCATCGAAGACGTGATGGACCTGGAATCGTTTGTGCACCTGCGCACCCGCATCTGGCGGCTGCTGCGTGAGCAGCACGACCCTGGCGACCATTGAGGCCAAGCCAAACACCCCATCGGCGCCCCCCTTCCAAACAACCCCACTGGAGATTTGCATGAACCCCATCACCCGTCGCCTTTTTGCCGCTGCTGCACTTGCTGCATTGGCGCCCATGGCCGCACAAGCGCAAGACTTGAAGGAGGTGCGCATCAGCTCGCAGCCCGCGCTCTTGGGATCGGTGCCTTTTGCGCTGGCCGAAGAAAAGGGCTGGTGGAAGGACCTGGGCCTGAAGGTGACCATCACCAACTTCCCCGCCGGTGCGCCGCAAATTGCTGCCAGCAAAAGCTGGGACGTGGGCTACACCGGCAGCGTGCCCGCGGTGCTGGGTGCCGTGCGCTTTGGCCTGCACACAGTGGCTTTCAGCGACGACCAGTCGGCCACCAACGCCATCTATGTGCGCGGCGCCAATGCCGACAACATCATCAAGAACCCGGCGTCGCTGAAAGGCCAAACGCTGTTCTTAACCGGCAATTCCACGGTCGACCTGGCGGCCCGTTCCTGCCTGCAGAAGTTCGGTCTGCAAAAAAGTGATGTCACGGTGCGTTCCATGGGCCAGGCCGAGATCATCGCCGCCATGAGTTCGGGCAATGCCGACGTGGGCGGCCTGTGGGCGCCCAACACCTACACGGTGGAAGAAAAAGCCGGCGCCAAGTACCTGTGTTCGGGCAAGGACACCGGCACCCTGGTGCCGGGCAACCTGGTGGTGCGCGCCGAATGGGCAAAAGAAAATCCACAACTCGTGGCCCGTTTCCTGGCGGTGTACCTGCGTGCACAACGCTACATGGCCAGCAACCGCAAAGACGCACTGGCGATCATGAAAAAGCACTATGAAACGGGTGGCGTCGTGATCAGCGAAGCGGCTATGAACAAAGAATTCGACACCCGCCCCGTTTTCGACCTGGCTGGGCAGCTGGCGATGTTCAACCGCGGCGCGCAGGCTTCACGCGGCGACACCACGATGAACACCATTGCCGCCTTCATGAAAGAAGTGGGCTCGCTGCGCGCTGACGAAGCACTGCCCGACCCCAAGAGCTACGTCTCCGACGACTACCTGAAGCTGGTCGACCGCGACCCCCAGCTGAAGGCCTTTGCGAACAGAACGAATTGACCCATCCCCGAAGCGGCCAGCGGTACCTTCTGAAGGGGGCGCCGCTGGCAGCCCGGCAAAGCCGGGTCCGCGGTGGTCGCTGGTTCAAGTCACCCGCGCTGTGAAGAAACTTCCATGGCCATTCAGTACCTGAAAAAAGCCAACCCACCCGTGCAGGCCATCGACCTGGCCACCGGCAGCACCGTGCGCCAGATGCTGGCCAACATAGAGGCCGGTGGCGAAGAAGCCGTGCGCCGTTATGCACACGACCTGGACGGCTACAGCGGCGACATCGTGCTGGGCGAAGCGGCCTTGGCCGCCGCCGAAAGCGCGCTGGCACCCGGCGTTCGCGAAGACATTCGCTTTGCGCGCGACCGGGTGCAGGACTTTGCCCGCCGCCAGCGCGACGCCATGCAGGAATTCAGCGCTGAACTGCTGCCGGGTCTGACTGCTGGGCAGCGATTGATACCCTGCACCACCGCAGGCTGTTATGTGCCCGGTGGCCGCTACGCGCATGCGGCCAGCGCCATCATGAGCGTGGGCACGGCGCAGGTGGCCGGGGTGCAGCACATCGTGGCCACATCGCCCGCTACAGGCGACCACGGCGTGCACCCCGGCATCTTGTACGCCATGAAGTTGTGCGGCGCACACACCGTGCTGGCGCTCGGCGGTGTGCAGGCGGTGGCTGCGCTGGCCCACGGGTTGTTCAGCGGCCACGAAGCCGACATCATCGTCGGCCCCGGCAACCGCTTTGTGGCCGAAGCCAAACGCATGTTGTTCGGGCGTGTGGGCATCGACGTGGTGGCCGGCCCGACGGAAAGCGCCGTCATCGCCGATGACAGCGCCGACCCGGTGGTGGTCACTGCCGACCTCATCGGCCAGGCCGAACACGGCCCTGATTCGCCGGTGTGGCTGTTCACCACATCACGCACCTTGGGTGAGGCCGTGATGCAACTGGCGCCAGGCGCCATCAACGCATTGCCCGAGCCGGCGCGCAGCGCAGCCACAGCGGCGTGGCGCGACTACGCTGAAGTGGTGCTGTGCGACACCCGCGAAGAAGTGGTGCAGGTGAGCGACCGTTACGCCAGCGAACACCTGCAAGTGATGGCGGCCGACCTGGATTGGTGGCTGCACAGCTTGCGCAACTACGGCTCGTTGTTCCTGGGTGAAGAAACCACGGTGGCCTACGGCGACAAGTGCAGCGGCCCCAACCACATCCTGCCCACCAAGGGCGCGGCGCGCTACTCGGGCGGCCTTTCCGTGGGCAAGTTCATCAAGACCGTGACCTGGCAACGACTGGACCGCAACGCATCACGCGTGGTGGGCCAGGTGGCAGCGCGCATCTCGCGGCTGGAAGGCATGGAAGGCCATGCCCGCACGGGCGACGTGCGCCTGCACAAGTACTTTCCGCAGGAAACATTTGACCTGGGCAGACTGGACGGTCACCCGCGTTGATTGAGACGTCCCGCACCCCTAAGGCTAGGGACAAGGTAAGTCCTACCCCCGATTTGGGTGATTCGGCCAATACTGCAGTGCATCCAAACGCAACAACTGCCTTGCATTTGGATGCAAAACAGCAATTGCCGGGCGCGATTTGCAGACGCAGTCACGCCTGATGGCCACACATGGAGATCGCCCAATGTTCACCATCACCCGCTTCAAGACTTTGGGCTCGTTGGTTTGTGGCCTTTTAGTTGCCGCGGCCAGTCATGCGGCGATTGTTGAGCTGGAGCCCAACAACAACCTGGGTCAGGCCCAGTTTGCTGGCAACACCGAACCCCTGGTCGTCATTGATGGCCAGCGCAGCTTCAACGACCCCAGCGACGACTTTTACGCCGTGCATGTGCGCCGGGGCGGGCTGCTCAACATCAAGGCCACCAGCGCCGACGCGGCAGCCGATTCCATCCTGGGTTTATTTGACCCGCTGGGTAACCTGGTGGCGTCGAACGACGATGGCATTGCCAATGGTTTCATGTCGGCCATCGACTACCTGGTCGACGACCTGGCCACTGGTTGGTACACCGTAGGGCTGTCAGGCTACAACCCCAGCTTGCTGGCCTGCGTACCGGGCGTGACGGCCTGCTACGACACCAACGGAGACTTCCTCTTCGACACCTTCGTAGCCGGCGGCGGTGCCGGTGGCAGCACCGGCTGGGACTACCAGCTCACGCTCAGCGGGGCAGGCCTGGTCTCGGAACCCGGCTCCGCGGCTGTGGCCGGTTTGGCATTGGCCTTGCTCGCCGCCACGCGTCGCAAGCCCCAACACCCGTTGTGCAACGTTGGTTCCCGTCCGGGCGGGTAGCACGGCCCCTTCAAACCGGGTTCTCTTGGTCTCCTCTTTTTTGTCCGCAAGGCTATCTGCGGGCACGGGACTGGCTTTGCCGGCGCAGCCAGTCAACCTGCAGATTGCGCCTTCAACGGCGGCCCAGGCCGCGATTGCAATCACACCCCCTCCTGCGCCGACAACCCCACCACAGGAAGACGCCATCATGTCGACGAACTTCAGCGAATCCAAAGCCAAAGACCAGGCCCTGCAAGCCCAGGAACAACTGCACGAAGGCCGGCGCAATTTCTTCAAGGCCATGGGCGTCGGCGCCACCGCTGCCAGCGGCATAAGCGCCGCGTTGTACAGCTCACCGGTGCTGGCCTACGGCGGCCCCTACGCAGCGGCATTTCCGCTCGACCCGACCCGCACCTTCATGAACATCGGCACCACCGGGTCAACGCCCATCGGCGTGCTGAAAAACCTGGCCGCCAACAACGCACTGGTGGCGCGCGACCCCACGCAGTCTTTCGCCACGCAAGACATGCGCAACCTCATCGCCACGGGTTTTGGCTCTGACCCGTTTGAGATCGTGATGTCGTTCAACACCACCGACGGCATGAGCAAGATCTTGAATGGTCTGGACTTCAGCGCAGGTGACGAAATCATCACCACCAACATGGAACACCCGGGCGGCAATTCGCCCATGGGCATCACCGCCGATCGCCGTGGTGTGGTGCTTAAGCGCATGAATCTGCCCACCAACGACGCCTACAGCGACGCCGAGGTGCTGGCCCGCTTCTCTGCGTTGCTGACCAACAAAACCAAGGCCATTTGCTTCTCGTCGCCACCCTTCCTGACCGGCGTGCGGCTGAACGAAAAAATGCTGTGCCAGTGGGCTGCATCACAAGGCCTGATCTCCATCGTCGACGGCGCCCACGGCCCCGGCATGTTGAACCTGAACTTCCATGACATGGGTTGCGACTTTTATGCCGGTGCCGGCCACAAGTGGCAGTGCGGCCCCGGGCAGACGGGCATTCTGTACATCCGCAACAACACCACGCCGGCAGCCGGCGCCACCTACACCAAGAGCGTCACGGTGGGTGGTGTGGCGCGCACGCTCACGCTGCCGGGTTACACCAACACCAACCCCTTGCCAGCCTTCTGGCCGACGGTTTCTGGTGGGTATTCAATGACGGCGGGCACCGCGCTCCAGGGTGGCGTGCGCGACCCCACAGACAACGTGGCAGCCACGATGATGAGCATCGGAAACCCGTCCTACCCGGCGCTGCGCGCGCTGCAAGAGTGCTGCCAGATGTGGGACACCTGGGGCCGGCAGAACATTGAAAACTACATCGTGGCGCTGGCGCAGTACCTGCGCAGCCGCATCGCCAGTATCTGGGGGCAGCGCGCCATGGCCACCGTGTACGACGCCAACACACCCAACCATGCGCGCATCGCATTGACATCGTTCAACCCCTTCAGCGCTGGCTTTGACTACAACGGCGTGCTCAGTGTGGCTGAAGCGACAGCGCAAACCGCAACATCCAACGCGGCCGTCACAACACTTCGCACCACGCACAACGTGGTGGTGCGCAACACCGCCGTGCCGCATACGTTGCGCGGCGACCCGGCCAACAATGCGGTGGCGGCCACCACGGGTTCGCACCCGTTGCGCATATCTACCCATTTGTTCCATAACACGGCTGATGTCGACAACCTGATCGCCAAACTCTTGCTGACTGTGCCCAAACCTTGAACCCGCAACGCTGCGGCCTGCGGCCCATCCCGCCGGCACGCGGGGTGGTCCGGGCCGCAGCGGCGACGCCTAATTTCAACCCACCCGAAGAGGAGTTCGCATGAGTTTTCAACACATCGCCAAGCTGGGCTGCGCAACCCTGGCCGCCATCGCGTTGGTGGGTTGCGCCGCCCCCGGCGGCAAGACCATCCACACCACCAACAACGTGTACCCGGCCATCGGCCCGTATTCGCAAATGGTGCAAGTGGGCAGCACCTACTACCTGTCGGGCGTGATTCCGTTGAACAAGGCGGGCAACGCCGTGCAGGGCAGCACCATTGAAGAGCAAACGCGGCTGGTGCTGGAATACATCGGTGAGGTGCTGAAAGCACAAGGCATGGACCACAGCAACGTGGTGATGTCTAACGTGTTTATGAAAGACCTGAACGAGTTTGCCAAGATGAATGCGGTGTATGGCGAATTCTTCAAAACCAACCCACCCAGCCGCGCCACGGTGGAGGTGGCACGCTTACCGCGTGATGTGAAGATCGAGATTGCGGTCGTCGCCAGCAAGTAGGCGTTCAGCTCAAGCTACTTTGAGCGGCGCCTGCTGGCGTTGGCACTGGGCCAGGGCTGGCAGACACCGCAGCCGCAGCATGCCTGGGCCTTGCTGCAGACACGGCGCGCACACGCGTGGTGCTGCCCCTGGAGCTGGGGGACCTGTCGGCCCCGCTGCCGCGCCGGTGCCCAAAGGCACCGAGGACTGGCCCGATGAACTGCAGGCCGTCGTGCTGTCGCTTGCTAATCTTCGAGCGACCCTCTCAATGCGTTGGGTGGATCAGAGCGTTGCCATGTTCCACAAACCCGTCACGGCGTGCCGATAAACAGGTAGGCGTTCACGCTGCGCCCATTGCCCTGCCCGATGCCCACGTACATGGGGCCCACCGGCGATTCACCGCCCAAGTACAGCGCCAGTGAATACAGCGTGCCGTTGCGCCGCTGCGGCGCGTAGGGTTGACCCACGCGCGCCAGTTCCAGTGCCACCCCCAGGCGCAGGTCGCCGCTCAGGCCGAGCGGCGGTTTGCCGATGATGCGTTCCAGCCGCAGATGGCCGTACAGCGCTTCGTCGCCCATCAACTGCCCGTTGGCAAAGCCGGTCAGGTTCAGGAAGCCACCCAGCCGTGCAGCATCGTGCACCGGCAACTGGCCTTGTGGTGAGCCCACCCACGACAGCCTCCCGGCCAGCACCTGTTGCTGCCAGGGCATGGCACCCCGCACATCCAGCGACGCACGTGAATAACCGTCACCCGGTGCAACCAGCCAGCTGGCCTGGGTGGACCAGCCGCGGCGCGGAAAGTGCAAGCGGTCGAGCTGGTCCATGTCCAGGCCCAGCACCCAGGCGCCGCCGCGGTAGTCTTGCTGAAGGCGCGGCACGTCCTGCCCGGTTTCCAGGCTGTAAACCACCTGCGTCTGGCGCCAGGAAAGGCGCAGCTGGCCCAACAGCGAAAAGTTGATGCCCACGCCCAATTCCAACCGCGAACGGGCGCTGCGGTATTCAGACAAGCGGCGCTCGTATTCAAAGTAATCGGTGCGGCCGCGTTGGTAGTCGGCCAGCACTTCGGCAAAGTAGCGCTGGCTGGCCACCAGCGGCTGATACAACTCCACGCCCACGCCCGTGGTGCTGCCCAGATCGGCGGTGGCCAGCATCTCGCCACCCAGGCTGTTCAGCCAGGTTTTCTGGTAACCCAGGCGCAGCTGGTAACTGCTGCCCTGGCTCAGGCTGCTGTCCAGCCGCAAGCCCAGGCGCAGGTAATCGGGGCCCCAGCTTTTTTCGACGGGCAGCAGGCGCAGCACATTGCGGTTGCCCACCCGCATCACCGAGTAATCCACCCTTTCGTAGTAACCGTCGCCGTAGACCCGCATCAGGTCACGCGCCAGCGTGGCGGTGTCGAGCGCGCTGCCGGTGCCCTGCCCCACGTAGCGGCGCACCAGGCCTTCGTTGCCCAACAGTTGGCCCGCTACCTGCACCTCATCCACCCGCGGCGCCACGCGCTCTGTAACGGCCATGCGCTGTTGCCAGGCGGCGTAGGCGGCGGGTGTCACCTGCAAGCGCTGCAGTTGCGGCGCCATCGCCAGGGCCGCTTTGTAGCCGACGTCGGCAGCGCTGGCATGACGAGAAAAGTCGCCGGCACCGATGTCACCCAACTCAGGCTTGATGTAAATGTCTTGCGCCGTCAGCGTGGCCAGCGATGCACTGACGTTTTGCTCGGTCAGCAGCGCCACCACCTGGGCCGTGACGCTGAGCAGGCCCACCACCTGCTCGGGCGGCAGCGGCTGCGAACCCACGTTGACGGCAATCACCACCTGCGCGCCGCAGCGTTCGCGCACCTCGCGGATGGGCACGTTGTCCACCAGCCCACCGTCCACCAGCTTGCGGCCACGGTATTCCAGTGGCGCCATCAGGCCCGGTACCGACATGCTGGCGCGCATGGCTGCGGTCAGGCTGCCGTCGCGGTAAACCACCCGTTCACCGTTGCCGATGTCGGTGGCGATGATGCTCACCGGCAGCGGCAGGCGGTCGATTTCGGGCTCACCGGTGTCGGCGCGCACCAGGTGGTTGAAAAAGAGCTTGATCTTCTGGCCCAACACCACCCCGGGTGGGGCCACCGCTCCGCCGTCCTTGAAGCCGGTTTCGCTGCCCGGCAAAAAGCGCTGCGACAGCCGCTTGTTGCGAAAGTTCAGCTCGTCATAACCGGGGTTGTCCTGGAACATGTCGCCCCAGTCGGCCTTGGCCAGTTCTTCGCGCATCAGCGCTGGGCTCAAGCCCGCTGCCCAGGCACCAGCCACCAGCGCCCCCATGCTGGTGCCAGCCACACAGTCCACCGGTATGCGCAGCGCTTCCAGCACTTCCAGCACACCGATGTGGGCCGCGCCCCGTGCGCCGCCACCGCCCAGCACCAGGCCGACGGTGGGGCGGGCTTGGGCCTGCGCGTGGGCCCCGCTCAGGTGCAGCGAAAAAAGGCACAACAACAGCCAGAGGACACGGGGCAGCATGCCTCGATTCTGGTGCCGAAGCCGACCGCCTGCACCTGACCAGACGGCCGCAGCGGCCCGGGTCGTCGGCCCCACAACCCGCGTTCAGCTACTGCACAAACCCCAGCGGCGTGCGCCGCGTGTTGCCGTCGGGCAAGTCGGCCAGCGTGATGCAGCAGCGCCCGGCCAGTTGTGCGTTGCCAAAGGCCGTCATCCAGGCGCGGCGCATGTCGCGCGGGGCCAGCGCGGCCAGACGTTCCAGCACCGGTTCTGACGGCACTTCGTCGAAACGCTCACCCCAGGTGTGGTCGCGCTTGAGCTTGCCGTACAGGCGCAGCGCAATGTGACGTGCAGCAGCGGCGTCGGGCGCTGCGACTTCAAACACGTTCATGCGGTTCAGTATGGGATCGGGGATGCCACGTTCGTCATTGGCGGTGGCCACCCAGATGACCTGGCTGGCGTCGATGGCGACATCAGCAAATTCGTCGGTGAAGGCGCCCGCCGTGTCTTGTTCCAGCAGGCTGTACAAGGCGCCCAGCGGGTCGTAGGCCTGTTCTGCGCGTGCCTTGTCGATTTCGTCCACCACCATCAGCGGGTTGGCGTAGGCACCGTCCACCAGGGTTTCAAACACCTTGCCGGCGCGGGCGCCTTTCCACTGGCTGGAAGCGCCGCTCAGCACCCAGCCGGCGGTCAGGCTGCTCATGCTGATGAAACCCATGCCGGTGCCCAGCAGCTGCGCCAGTTCACGCGCAAAGTGGGTTTTGCCGATGCCCGGCGGGCCCAGCAGCAGCATGGGTGTGATCTCCAGCGCGTCGCCGCTGTCTTGGCACAAAGCCAACTGGCGCTTCACGTCGTCCAGCACATCAACGAAGTTAGGCAGATCGTCGTACAGGTGTTCCATCGCCGGCAGGCCGCCGGGTTTGACCTGAAAACGGTCGGCCCCTTTTTGCAGCATGCG
>JANNMQ010000348.1:0-4720 GCA_031398045.1 Rubrivivax sp. | reverse complement strand
GGCACCAGCACACGCCGTATCGGCCTGCGTGCCGACATGGACGCGCTGCCGATTGTTGAAACCAGCGGCAAGCCCTGGGCCAGCAAGGTGTTCGGCAAGATGCACGCCTGCGGGCACGACGGCCACACGGCCATGTTGCTGGCTGCGGCGCGCCACCTGGCAGCCACCCGCAACTTCGACGGCATCCTGCACCTGGTGTTCCAGCCTGCTGAAGAAGGCCTGGCCGGCGCACGCAAGATGCTGGAAGACGGCTTTCTGGAGCTGTTCCCTTGTGACGCCATGTACGGCATGCACAACATGCCGGGCCTTCCCGAAGGCCAGTTCCAGGCCGTGCCAGGTTTTGCGATGGCCAGCGGCGACACCTGCATCATCACGGTGCGCGGCACGGGTGGCCATGGCGCCATACCGCAGGTGGCGGTGGACCCCATCGTGGCCGGGGCCAGCATCGTGATGGCGCTGCAGACGGTGGTGGCGCGCAATGTGCCGCCGCTGCACACCGGCATCATCACGGTGGGTGCTTTTCTGGCTGGCGACGCGCCGAACGTGATACCGGGCACCGCAGAGCTGCGGCTGACGGTGCGCGCCATGCAGCCCAGCGTGCGCGACCTGCTGGAAAAGCGCATCACCGAGATTGCGCAGGCTCAGGCCACCAGCTTCGGCGCCACGGCCGAGGTGAACTACATCCGGCGCTACCCGGTGCTGAACAACAACCCCGCGCACACCGAGTTGTGCAAACAGGTGGTGCGCGACTGGCTGGGCGACAGCGGCTTGGTGGCCCAGCCGGAGGCCATCACGGCCAGCGAAGACTTCGCCTTTTTTCTGGAAAAAGTGCCGGGCTGCTACATCAACATTGGCAATGGCGTGGGCAGCGTCGGCGGCTGCATGGTGCACAACGCGGGTTACGACTTCAATGACCGCGTGTTGAGCACCGGCGCCACCTATTGGGTGAAACTGGCGGAGCGTTGCCTGAACAAGGTTTGAGAGCCTGAGAGTCTTTCGATCATGCCCGCTCATCACGCCAAAACACGCCCGCTCGTCGTTGCAAATGCTCGCTGTAGCCCAAGCTACAGCTGTGCTTTGCGCCTAGATCGGACGCGTTTTGACGCGCCGCTCGGGCACGCTCCAAAAACTCTCAGCCTCTGAACGGCTGAAGCTCGGCACATGCAGGCCAGCGCCAGCCCCACCAGCAAAACCGCGGGCGGTTCTGGCACCGCGTTCAGCGTGCCTTGAAACACAAAACGCGTGCGGGCTTCTGTGGCCGAAAAGAACTGGCCATTGCCACGGAATGCCGCGCCGCCCGTGGCGCCCTGGAACACACCGGTGCCGCCCTGGAAGACCACATCGCCGATGAGTTCAAACAACGAGGCGTCGGCACCGGGCACCATCTGCACGCTGAAGCTGCCCAGCAGTTCATCACCCGATGGCAGCACAAAACGGTTGCTGCCACTGCCTTGCCCGGTGGCCAGGTTGATGATGTCACCCGAGCGGTAAGTCAGGGGCCCGGGCGTACCGGTGCCCGTGGCCTCGGTTTGCACACGCACCTCGGGCCCCACCGGGTTGATCACTTCGACGATGGAAGAAACACCTTCCGCCGTGGCGGAAAAGGGCACCGCAGCGGCCAACGCCAGAGGTGAAACTAAGGTGAGTGCGGCCGTGACCGCTGCGGCGGCGGTAGTGGGCATGGTGGCTCCTGGGCTGTGTGGATGCCCCATTGCAGCGCGCAGCCACCCGCAGCGCTACGGGACAACGGTCCTCAAGCCGGCCTCCAGTGCCTTAACGGGTGGGACAAAAGTCCCGCGGCTGCGTTTACCGGGGCCATCGTGCTGCCTGCGCGTCGGCCGCTTTAGTCACACCGGCCTGACCGGCCAAAAAACTGCGCTCAGGAAAAACCCAGCTCGCGCGCCCGCACCACGGCATGCGAGCGGCCTTCCACACCCAGCCGCGTGTACAGCCGCGACAGGGCGTTGCGCACCGTCTTGTCGGCGAGGCCCAGCTGCGCGCCAATCTGCAAGTTGTCGCAGCCCCGCGCCACCAGCGCCAGCAGTTCACGTTCGCGCGGCGTGAAAACCAGGCCCGGGCTGTCGAAGCCGCCTGCCGCGGCATCGCTGACAAAAGCAACGGTGGCTTCGCAGAAGCGGTCGAACGCGGGTTCGCCGGCCAACGGCACGTGGTTGCGTGTGCGCAGCGTTTCAAAACGGGCGCCGGGTATGACAGCGGCCAATTCGCGGCCGCATTCCACGCCCACCGCGGCGTCGCCTTCGGCGTGCAGCACCAGCGTGGGGCAGCGCACGTGGGCGGTTTCAGCCCGCACGTCCAGCATCAGGCGCGAACGAAACAGCGCCGCAGCCTGCTTGCCGTTGCATGAGCGGCGCTGCTGCTCGTTCAGGGCTGCCACCTGTTCGGGGCTGCCGTCAGGGATCATGGTGGCCGTGAAAAACTGCTGCACGGGCGCGTCTCGAATGCCCCAGCCGCCCTCGATCAGCTGCGCCTGCGCCTCCAGGTAGGCCCGTGTGGCGGGTGTCGTGTTGCGGTGCAGGATGCCGTGGCTGTAACCACCCAACAGCACCAGGTGGCTGACACGTTCAGGGTACCGCACTGCGTAGGCGATGCTGGGCGCAGCACCGCCCGACATGCCCAGCAGCGCCACGCGCGCCAGGCCGGCCGCAGCCACCACGGCGGCAATCTCTTCGATGGAAGATTCGAGGCTGGGCGGCACACCATCAGCGCCCGACAAGCCGCTGCCCCGCTCGTCATAGCGGTACAGCGTCACGCCACGGCCCAGGCGCTCCAGCCAGGGGCGGAAAAGTGCCGATTCACAGTCGTATTCCACATGCGTCATCCAGTGCCCGGCACGCAGCAGCGGCGGCCCGTGGCCACTGCGCGCCCAGGCGATGCGGGCGCCTGACGGCACATGCGTGAAACGAAGTTCCTGACGCAGGGTCGGCGGTGGTGCAAGCGGCTGCATGTGTGCACTGTAAGCGCGCACCCAGCGCGCGCGAAGGTGCAAACCTTGCGGGGGTTCTCGGCGTTGCCACGAACCCTGAAAACCCAGCGCTTGCGGCCACCAACACCCGGTTAGGTCCCACCCTTTGGGCTTCGAAAACGCAGCGCCGTCATGCGGTCGTTCAGCAGGCTCACCACGTCCAGCACCGGCAGGCCCGTGGCACTTTTCAGCGCTGCGGCGTAGGGCGGCAGGTTGGTGCATTCCAGCACCCAGGTGTTCACCTGGGGGTGGCGGGCCCACAAACGCGCCGCTGCCGCCAGCACCTGAGCTTCAGCATCGGCTTCATCCAGCCTGGGCAGGTCTTGCAGCAGCGTGCGGTGCAGTGCCGAACCCGGCGTGATGCCTTCCAGCGGCGTCAAGGGGTCGGCATCCACGGCCATGAAGTGCGCGGGTGTCAACGAGGCCGCTTCGATGGTGATGACACCACAGCGCCGAGCCGGCCAGTCTGCCAGTTGCAGCAGGCTGGACGTCCAGACCGGCACCGGTGCCAGTGCCGCCTGCAGCTCACGCTGCCACAGCGCCAGAAAACCGCAGCTGGTGGTAATGGCGGTGCAGCCTTCGGCCACCAGCTGCCGGGCGGTGTTGATGAAAGGCTGCAGCGCCGCGGGGTTGTTGCCGCGCACCACCAGCGCCGGTGTGGCACCCGGCACCACGCGGCGCAGCACCGGAAAGTCAAACGTTTGCGCGTGCCCGATGTCGCCCCGTGGGCGCGGAAAACGCGTTTGCAGCATCAACACACCCAGCACCTGCACCGCTCCTGGTTAAGCCACCGGCCCGGCCGCGCGCGTTGGTGGAAGCCCCGGGCTGGCACGCCCTTGGCACACCCTATGCTAGCCAGCTTGTTCTTGACCACTGCCTGGAGAGCGCATGTCCATGTTCCGCCCCCTGATTGGCGCCGCCACGGCGCTGGCCCTCACCCTGGTTGGCAGCGCACACGCGCAGACCAAATGGGACTTGCCGGCCGCCTACCCGGCTACCAACTTCCACAGCGTCAACCTCATTGAATTTGCAAACGATGTTGAAAAGGCCACCGGCGGCAAATTCAAGATCACTGTGCACGCCGGCGCTTCGCTGTTTAAAGCGCCCGAAATCAAACGCGCGGTGCAAGGCGGCCAGGCGCAAATAGGCGAAGTGCTGCTGGCCAACCTGGCCAACGAATGGCCCATCTATGCCGCCGACGGCCTGCCCTTCCTGGCCGACAGTTATGACGAAGCCATGAAGCTGTACCGGGCGCAAAAGCCGCTGATGGAAAAGAAACTGGGTGAACAAGGCCTGATGCTGCTGTTCAGCGTGCCTTGGCCACCGCAGGGCATCTACTCGAAGCGGCCGCTGAGTACGGTGGCCGACCTGAAGGGCATCAAGTGGCGCGCCTACAGCCCGGCCACCGCACGCATCGCCGAACTGGTGGGTGCGCAGCCGGTCACCGTGCAGGCGGCCGAGGTGTCGCAAGCGCTGGCCACGGGCGTGATGGAAAGCTATATGTCCAGCGGTTCTACTGGCGTGGACAGCAAGACCTACGAACACCTGAAGTACTGGTACGACACGCAGGCCTGGTTGCCGAAAAACGCGGTGTTTGTCAACAAGGCCGCATTCGATGCGCTGGATGCACCCAACAAAGCCGCGTTGCTGAAGGCTGCAGCTGATGCTGAAGTGCGCGGCTGGGCTGGCAGCAAGCGCACCAACGTTGAGTCGCTGGACAAGTTGAAAGCCGGGGGC
>JANNMQ010000096.1:0-2453 GCA_031398045.1 Rubrivivax sp. | reverse complement strand
TTTGTCACTGCCGACCCCCTGCGCACCGTCACGCCCGACATCGAAGACCGGCTGACGCAGGAACTGGCCAACACCGACCTCAGCGACCACGCGCTGGACCTGGGCCCCAAGCGTGCCGAAGCGCGACACCGTGAGCAGTTCCGCAGCGAGCGCGGCCACTCGATCTGGACGCTGCGGCCCACGGGCCCGACCGAGCCCGGCGCACGCGCCGTGTGGCCCGACGGTCTGGCCCACGCGCTCAACGAACTGAACCTGCGCCAAGCCGCCTATGACCGCGCACAAGACCACATCGCTGCACTGCGCCAGGAGCTCTTTTCCGATTGGAGCCGCTACATGTCAGCGGCCTACCCCGAGGGCGACAGCGACCCGTTCGGCGCCGATGTCGACGGCGTGCGCGATCTGGCGCAACGCACAAGGCTTGAGCCGCTGGAGGCTTTGCAGCGGCGCAGCGGCAGGCTCTTTCACAGCCATGGCGCCGACGGTGGTGTGCGGGCCACCGACACGCACGCGGCCGCTTTCGGCCCACCACGCCTGCACGGCCGCATCGTTGGTGGGCCAGCCGGGGTGCGCTTCGACGACAGCGTGGCCCCGGGCGAGCGCTTGCTGGGCTTTGACCTGTACTTCGGCGAGATCATCGATGGGCTGGTGCTGGTGGGTTCAGCCGGCACCAGACCGCGTCGGACCCCCGGTGGGAACCTGGCCACCGTGCGGCTGGCGGCGGGTGAACACATCACGGCTGTGTTTGGCGAGGCCGGCACCTGGGGCCCGCACGAACTGGTCAGCAAACTGGGCTTTGAAACCAGCCACGGTCGCCGACTGGGCCCCTGGGGCTGGAACCCGGTCACCCTGCCGGCATTCCGCATGCAGGCGCCGGCCGGTACCGTGGTGGTGGGCTTGTGCGGGCGCAGCGAGGGCTTCCTGATGGCCATCGGCCTTCTGGTGGCGCCGCCCGGCCACCACGACGCCGAGCCCGAAACCACGGGCGCCACGCTTGCCCGCCGTGTGGTGGAACAGCACCGCCGTGTGCAAGACCTGCTGGCCGATGCAGAGCCCAAGGGCCCGCGCCACACGCTCGGCACGATGCCAGGCCCGCGGTTCTGGCGCCCCAACGACCCGGTGATTGCGCTCAGCGACCGCCACGCGCAGGTCACCTCGCAGCGCAGCCGCGCGGGGCCCGATGGCCAGCTGGCCGACAAGGCTTGTTTCCTGATTGCGGCCACCGGTGGTTGGGGCCAGGCCGGCCAGGTGCTGGCTGGCAACCTGCGGGCGCCACTCAGCGCAAAGAGCGGGCGCTGGTCGCTCGCCGAACACCCACTCATCATCACCGACTCAAAGGGTGAACACTGGCGGCCGCTGCAACTCGAATGGGAAGTGGAAGTGCGGCCCGTCGCCGATGGCGGCAACACCCGCGATGTGTCGCTTGATGGCGCGCCAGGCAACGGCGACGGCAGCCCCGAGGGCGGCCGCTACGCACCAGACTTCATCACCCGTTCGCAGGAACTGCCCATCGGTGCTGTCGACGGCGTTGCCAAGCCCACGGTGGCGCTGGCGCGCACCTACAAATACCTCGCGGGGCGCAGTCTGCTGAACCCATCCATCGGTGCCCGCCTGGTCGACGCGCTGAAGGATCTGCCTGACGAACTGAAGTCGCAGGTCAGGATTCCCGAGTCGCTGATGCTGCTGCCGCTGAGCGGCTTCCACGACCACTTGCTGATGCAGGGGCAAGAGCCGCAGCTGCCGATTGCCGACCCCATCGGCCTGCCAGGGCAGCGCAGCTTCACCGAACGGGTGCGCCTGGCTGTGGGCCCACTGCACCCGACCACGCCGCTCTTCGACAGCCCCTTCCACCCGATCCGTTCGGGTGAACTGCTGATCGAAAGGCTGCGCGTGATGGACGCCTTTGGGCGCACGCAGGTGTGGCAACCCACACGCTTGCACACGCCGCGGGCCATGCGCCCAGCAGCAGGTGAAGCCAACCGTGCTGCGCTGTCGATGCGCCTGGCGCAAGCGGCACGGCTTGATTTCCGTTGGTTGTCGGGTGCGTTGGGGGATCTTGAAAGCAACGCAGACCCGTCCACGTCGCCGGTCTTCGGATGGCTGGTGGTGAATGAACTGGATGACGAGATCGATGTGTATGCAGGCTCCGGGCACCTGCTGGGCACGGTGGGTGAAGGCGGCGCCTGGTCGAGCGCACCCGGCGATACGGCTGCGCCGCGCCATTGGCGCGATGTCGGTGAACCGGGGTTGCGGCGCCTGCTGCACTGGCTGACGCTGCCCGTCCAAGGCCGCGTCGAGGCCTTCATCGGCCACCTGAATGAAGCACTCGCCACCATCGACCCCAAAGACAGCGCACAGCACGCCGCGCGCGCCATGCTGGTGGGGCGGCCCGTGGCGGTGGCGCGGGCCCGGCTGGCGATCACGCTGCGCCGCCCGGCGGCCATCGACCAGTCGGT
>JANNMQ010000071.1:0-7720 GCA_031398045.1 Rubrivivax sp. | reverse complement strand
CCTGCCATGACGACCTGACGGCCAGCGACCTGATTGGGCGCTTTCTTATCCGCCATGACGGCACGGCCTGGCAGGACGGGCCGCTCACGCGCGCCGTGCGCGAAGGCGCGCTGTGTTATCTGGACGAGGTGGTCGAGGCGCGCCAGGACACGATGGTGGTGCTGCATTCGCTGACCGACCACCGGCGCTTCCTGCCGATCGACAAGACCGGTGAGACCATCATCGCTGCACCGGGCTTCCAGCTCATCGTGTCGTACAACCCGGGTTACCAGCGCATGTTGAAAGACCTGAAGCCCAGCACGCGCCAGCGCTTCGTGGCGCTGGATTTCGATTTCCCACCGGCGCCGCAAGAAGCCGCGATCATCGAAGCCGAAGCAGCCGCCGACCACGCGACCGCGGTGGCCCTGGTCACCTTGGGCCGCCGCTTGCGCGGTCTGCGTGACCGGGGCCTGGCTGAGGTGCCGAGCACAAGGCTGTTGATCGCCGCCGCGGGCCTGATGGCCAGTGGCATCAGCCCGCGCCAGGCTTGTTACAGCGCCATCGTTTCACCCTTGTCCGACGACGAATCGCTGGTCGGCGCGATGCGCGACCTGGTCGACGCCACCTTCGTTTGAACCTCGCGAACGTTCAGAAACACGGGCATGGCCGAAGCCGAAGACGTCATCACCGATGCGGCGCTGCATGCGACGAAGTTTGTGCAGGGCCTGTGGCACCGGCACCGTGCCCACAGGCCCGCCATTCCCACTCTGGCTCTGGCAGACGTCGCACAGCGCCTCGACCTGCTGATCGTGGCCGTGTTCGGGCGTGTGTGTCCTCTGCGCACGGCCCAGGCGCCCGCACGCGCCACCTTGCTTGCAAGAACTTTTCAGCGACAGAACAGCCCCCGATTGCAAGCCGCGATCCCAGCCACCGACGGCGATCAAATCTGGTTGCCTGCCGAAACCGGTCTGCTTGACCTGGCCCTGGCGCTGGAGCGCTTTCGCACGGTGGCGCTGCAGCAGGCGATGCGCGGGGCTCGGGGCAGCGCGGTGGGCGCCGGCAGCGACGCCTCGCCGTTGGTGCGTGATGTGTACCTGCTGATCGAGGCCCATGCCGCCGACGTGGACCTCGCGCGATGGCTGCCCGGCATGCAGGCACCGTTGCGGGCCCTGCGGGCGACCGCGCTGGGCGCGCGCCCCGCCTTGTCGCATTTTCCGGCCCAGCGCCAGCCGCTCGAAGCCTGGGTGCGCCGGCTGATGTCCGCGCCAGTCTTGGTCGGCAGTACGGATGCCCTGTACAGCCCGTCGCCAGTCAGATCCAGGCAGCTGGCGCGCGACGTCGCGAGCGAGCTGCAGAGGAACACGTCAAGAACTGGCACGCCTGGCACCCAGCCCTTGTTCAAAGACTGGTGGACCGGCGAACTGGTTGCACCCGCCGCCGGGTTAGGACTTGCGGCCGGCGGTGGCGGTGGTAGCGACAGCGTCAGCGACCACCCATCCGCACCCACCCGCAGCGCGCGCCTGGCGCGCCAACCGACGGTGCGCGAGGCGCCGGACGACGAAGACGACACCCGACAGGGTGCATGGATGATCCAAGCCTCGGCGCCGCATGAAGTGGCTGAAGATCCCTTCGGATTGCAGCGCCCCAGCGACCGTGAGACCCAGACGGCGGCCGAAGAATTTGCCGAGTCACTGGCCGAACTCGAACAAGCGCGACTCGTTTCGACACCCGGCCGGCCGAAGGAGGTCCTGCTGTCGGACGACGCGCCCGTTGCAAGGGCAAAACACGGCGGCGGCGAGAGCGCCGACGGTTCCGAACACATCCGCTATCCCGAATGGGACCACCGCATCCAGGCTTACAACGAAGCGGGTGCCATCGTCTGTTTGTTGCCGGCCGCCGACGGCCCACAGCAATGGGTGGACAGCACGCTGGCCGAGCATCGCTCGATGCTGGACGCCATACGGCGGCGTTTCGAGATGTTGCGCGGCCAACGCACGCCGCTGCGCCGCCAACTGGATGGTGACGAGCTTGACCTGGAAGCCTGCATCGATGCACGCGCCGACCTGCACGCGGGCCATCCGATGGCGCAGGCGCTCTACAGGTCACAGAAGCGAACGAAGCGCGACCTGGCGATCATGCTGCTGGTCGATGTCAGCGGCTCGACCGACGGCTGGGTCTCCAGCGGCAGGCGCGTTATCGATGTTGAACGCGAGGCGCTGCTGCTGGTGTGCATCGCCCTGGGTGCGATGGGTGAACCGTACGCCGTGCAGGCGTTTTCAGGCCATGGTCCGCGATCGGTGACGGTGCGCACCCTCAAGCGCTTCGACGAGCCTTACGGCAACCCAGTCGCCACACGCATCGCGGCGCTGGAACCCGACGAATACACCCGCGCAGGCGCTGCGATCCGCCATGCCGGTGCAACGCTCATGCGAGAGCCCGCGTCGCAGCGTTTGCTGCTGCTGCTGTCCGACGGCAAGCCCAACGATGTCGATGTCTACGAGGGCCGCTATGGCGTTGAAGACATGCGGCGGGCCGTTGTCGAGGCCAAGCTCCAAGGCATCGCGCCCTTCTGCCTGACCGTGGACCGGACCGCCGCAGGGTACCTGCCAGGCGTCTTCGGGGCCAACCAGTACGCCTTGTTGGCAAGGCCCTCGATGCTGCCGACTGCATTGCTCGACTGGATGCAGCGGCTGGTGCTGACAGGGTAGTGCGCCATTTACCAAGACGGCAAATCCGCGCGCTGGTTCGGCGTCTACGCACCGTCCCGCCAACGTTGGTTCATACGCGCCGCAAAGCAGCGGTTCTTGAACAAACCGATGACGTCTTGAAGGCCCAGATACCTGCCGCCCGGTCCGTCCTTGCCCATGACCTTCAGCAAAACGGGCCACTCGCCCAGCATCAAGGTCCGATCAATCAACCGCCTGCGTCTCGCAGCGCACGCAGGAAAGGACAGGGGTTGTTTGCCGACACAGGGTGCGGGCTGCCCGATTTCTTGATCACGGCTCTTCCAGGAAGTGCGCTGCACGGCCCCGCAGCATTTCCACCACTTGCGACGCGGTGCGCACGCGCGACATGCGCGGAAAGATGCGCGTCATGAATTGTGTGTGGTTGTCGGCTTCGGGTGAGCTGCAGGCGTCGCTGGCGATGACGAGTTGATAGTCGAGGTCGCGTGCTGCAAAGGCTGTGGCGGCCACGCCAACATCGGTGCTGCCTCCGCACAGCACCACGGTGTCGATGCGCCGGGTGCGCAGCGCGAGATCAAGGTAGGTGCCATGGAAGGCGCTCCAGCGGTGCTTGGGGATCAGGTAGTCCTCGGGCCGCGGTTGCAATTCGTCGATGATGCGCGTCTGCGCCGTCCCCCCCGTGAGCAACGGCTTGTGCATGGCCGCCTGACCCGGGGCGATGGGGCGCAAACGGTTGTCGGTGTCGCGCAGGAGCACGGCGCTGGTGGCGCGGTCGGCGCGGTGGTCGGCATGGGCATAGGCCACCATGCAGCCCGCTTCGCGCATCGCCTCGAGCAAGGTCTTGGCCTGGGCAATGACAGGCTCGTAGCGTGCGCGGGTCGGGGCGTCCTTGTTGACATGCCCGTGCAGCAGATCGAAGACCAGCAACGCGGTGCGGGCGGGGTCCAGTCTGTCGGCAATGATGGCGTCCATGGCGTCCTTGGCTTCCATGGCGTCCTTGTGCCAGCTCACTTGCCCAGGCCGAGCACGATCTCGGCATAGAGCTTTTTCCACTTCGCGTCTTCGTCCAGCACCACGGCCGGGTCGACGAAGACCAGCGGCAGTTCGTGCGCGCGATTCGGCAGCCGTTTGTTGGCGGGCACGTAACCACCCTGCGCGAGCACCGCCTGGCCTTCGGGACCGAGGAGGAAATAGGCGAACAGGACGGCGGCGTGCGGATGCGGCCCGCTGCGTGGGATGGCGACGCCGTTGGCACGCCCGACGGCCGGGGCCAGTGCGAACCACTCCACCGGTGCACCCTTGGCCTTGAGCTTGTCGGCCCCGTGGCTGTAGACCGTCAGCGCCAGCGGCACTTCGCCCGAGGCCACCAGCCCGGCCAGCAGCGTGTGGCCCTTGCGCACCGAAAAGCCGTTGACGCGCGCGATCTCGCGGAACGTTTTCAGCCCCGTCTCTTCACCCAGGCCGCGGATCACCATCGCGAACCAGTCCTCGTCCTCGGCCTCGATGCCGAGCCGACCCTTCCAGCGCGGATGCGTGAGATCGGCATAGCTCTTGGGCAACTCGTCCTTCTTGACCAACTGCGTGTTGTAGGCATGCACGAACATGTTCACCCGCGTGCCCACCCAGTGCCCATGCGGGCGCAGCGCCTGTGGCAGCAGGTCGGCGGCGTGCGGCGAGACCAGTGGCTGCAGCAGACGCTCGCGGTACAGCGCCTCAAGTTCCGGCCCGTTGGTCTCGATCACGTCCGCCTCGAAGCGCGAAGAGCGCGCCTCGGTGACCGTGCGCTGCAGGATCTTCTCCGAGCTGGCGCGCCAGGTCTTGACCTTCAAGCCGTACTTCTTGTCGAAGGCGGCGGTCAGGCCAGTCACTTCTTCCGACGTCAGCGATGTGTAGAACGAGAGCTCGCCTTCCTTGCGTGCGCCGGCCAGCAGTTTCTGTTCGCGGTCGGGCGACAGCGTGCGCGCCAGGGTCGAGACCTCGACCGCTTGCGCCAGCGCGGGCGCGGCGACAGGGGCGAGGCTGCCCGCGGCAGCCAGCCACAGCAGGCGCCGCCGGCGCGCGCCCGATTCGTCGAGGCGCCGGTCAAGATGCTGGGGAAAGCTTTGCATGGCATGGGGCTCAGTGGTCGAAGTGGCGAGAGTCTAAGGAGCGGTCTAAGGAGCGCAGCCGCAGCTTGCCCACGGCGAGGGAGACAAGGTCTGGCCTACCCGGTTCAGCGGCGTCACGCAGGCGCGTCCAGCGCTGCCACGGCCTGGCCTGCGGCTGCCCTCCTCAGGGCAGGTCCATCCCCTTGGCCTTGAGAACGGCCGGCGCCTGCGGCCCGGCCAGCCAGTCCAGCAGGGCCTTGGCAGCGGCCGGCTCGCGCGTGCCCGCAGCCAGGGCGCCGGCGTAGACGGTGTAGTTCTGGATCTCGGCTGGCAGGGGACCCACGAGCGTCACGCCCGGCACGGCCAGGATCTCGCTGATCTGGTGCAGCGCCAGGTCGGCCTGGCCCGTCAGCAGGCGCTCGGCCACCAGGCCACCGGGCACGAGCACGGCCTTGGGCCGCAGCTGCGCGGCCAGCCCCGCCTTCTCGAACCACTGCCACAGGTAGATGCCGCTGGATCCGCCTGCGGCGGGGTCGATGGTGGCCACGGCGCGCGCGTCAAGCAGCGCACGCTGCAAGGCGGCCACGCTGCTGATGTCCGGGGCCGGCGCGCCTGCTTTTACCGCCACGCCGATGGCCACCCGCGCCAGCGTCCTGGCCGATGCACCGGCCACCGTGCCGCCACGTGTCAGCACATCGATGCCCCCCGGCGTCAGCACCACGAGGTCAAACACCTCGCCGCCGCCGATGCGCCGCTGCAGGGCGCCCGCGGTGTCGTTGTCGATCTTCAGGCGATGCCCCGTGCGGGCTTCGAACTCGGGGGCCAGTTCCATCAACACCGGCTTGTAGGCACCCGCAGTCAGCACCTTCAACTCGGCGGCCTGCACCGAGAATGCCGCGCCCAGAACGGCAAGCGCGGTCCACAACTTCGAAAGACGCATGGCGGGAATCTCCAATCTGGAAGTGCCAGCAAGCGTAACCGACACGTCAGCGACACGTCGGCGACACGTCGGCGACACATCGCCGCCGGCCCCCTGCAGCGCCCGCCCCGCGGTGCGTTGCGCCACAGGCGCGGCCCGGGCTCAAAAGGTGGCACCGGGTGGCACCGGATGGCACCGGATTGACAGAGGGGCCGATGCGCGGCCTAATCCGCCGTCCATCATGCGGGACCACCGTTCCGCATAGAGAAACACTCCGACCAGAGGAAACATCTTGGCCCGCAACCAAACCGTCCTGGCCGACGCCCACGCGCCCGCCGTCACCGAACTGCTCGCGCGCTTCGTCACCACCCACCCCAGCCGCGGCTGGAGCGACGCCGTCGAGGCCGAAGCGCACCGCACCTTTGCCAACTGGGTGGGCTGCGCCATCGGCCCCTCGGGCCATGAAACGGTGCTGGCCGCACTGGCCGCCGTGCAGACGCTGCAACCGGCGCCGCAGGCCAGTTTGCTGGGCCGCAAGGACAAGGTCGACATCGCCAGCGCCGCGCTGGTCAACGGCATCAGTTCGCACACCTGGGACTTCGACGACACGCACCTGAAGACCATCATCCACCCGGCCGGCCCGGTGGCGCCTGCCGTGCTGGCGCTGGCACAGCACTTCAAGCTGCCCGGCCGCGAGATGCTGGACGCGATGGTGCTGGGCATCGAGGTGAGCTGCCGCGTCGGCAATGCCATCTACCCCGACCACTACGACCGCGGCTGGCACATCACCGGCACCACCGGCATGCTGGGCAGCGCGGCGGCCTGCTCGCGCCTGCTGAAGCTGGACGCGGCACGCACGCAGATGGCGCTGGGCATCGCGGCGTCGCAACCCACGGGGCTGCGCGAACAGTTCGGCACCATGACCAAGCCGCTGCACCCCGGCGCCGCTGCGCGGGTGGGCTTGATGTCGGCGTTGATGGCGCAACACGGGTTCACCGCCAGCAAGCGCGCGCTGGAGGCGCCGCGTGGCCTGCTGCAGGTCTTCAGCGACAAGACCGACTGGTCACAGATCACCGACAGCCTGGGCGAACGCTGGGAAGCGGGCCTGAACACCTACAAGCCCTTTGCCTGCGGCATCGTCATCCACCCGGCCATCGACGGCTGCGTGCAACTGCGCAACGCCCACGGCCTCAAAGCCGAGCAGATCGAGAAGGTGACGCTGAAGGTGCATTCGCTGGTGCTCGAGCTCACCGGCAAGAAGACGCCCGCCGACGGGCTGCAGAGCAAGTTCAGCGTCTACCACTCCTGCGCCGTGGGCCTGATCTTCGGCCAGGCCGGTGAACATGAATACACCGACGAGGTCGTGGCGCGCCCCGACGTGCTGGCGCTGCGCGCCAAGGTCGAGGCCATTGTCGACGACCGCATCCACGAGGCCAGCGTCGACATCACCCTGCGCACCACCGACGGCCGCGAGTTCCACCTGTTCGTCGAACACGCCATCGGCAGCGTCGAAAAGCCCATGAGCAATGCGCAGTTGCGTGGCAAGTTCACGGGCCAGGCCGAGCCGGTGCTCGGGGCCACGAAGGCCGCGGCGGCCTGGGACCTGAGCATGGCCATCGCCGGCTGCACGAACCTGGACGAATTCTTCGCCAACGCCACCTGAAGGAGACCCGACCCATGACCATGCAACTCAAGTTCGCCGCGGCCTGCTTGGCCCTGTTCAGCGCCAGCTTCAGCGTCAACGTCTGGGCGCAGGCGTCCACCATGCCGAGCCGCGTCACGCTCGTCACGCACAGCAGCCCGGGGGGCGGCACCGACCTGTTCCTGCGTGAACTGAGCCAGCACCTGGCGCCCCTCATGAAGACCAGCTTTGCCGTGGAAAACATCCGCGGCGGCAGCGGTGCCACGGCGGTGGCCAACGTGGCTGGCGGCAAGGCCGACGGCAGCATCTTCTATGGCACCACACCCACCTACATCCAGACCACGCTGCTGAGCAAGCCGCCGGTGGGGTATGACGGCCTGGACCCGATCGCCATCGTCTTCATCGACCC
>JANNMQ010000052.1:0-4504 GCA_031398045.1 Rubrivivax sp. | reverse complement strand
CAACAGGCACCGACCGCATCAGCAGCAACACACAGACTGCGGCAGCAACGCGCAGCGACAGCGCAGCTGCTGTGAACCCGCCAGCGCACCGTGCAGGTGGCGCGGTAGCCCACCCTGGCGACGCCTTCACCGCCCTGCCCCCGCTGGCTGCACCTTCAGCGGCAGGCTCGATGGGCCTCGTCAGCGCGGGCGCTGCCGGCGCCACCCTCACCAACGATGCCCCGGTCCACAGCGCCGCATTTGCAGCCGAAGCCGGCTACCGCATCGCCGTGCTGGTGCAAGGCGGCATCGAAAGCGCCCAGCTGCAACTGCATCCCGCCGACATGGGCCCGGTCACGGTGCAAATCGTGGTTGAGGGCCAGACCGCGCAGGTGCAGTTGTCGGCCCTGCAGGCTGACACCCGACAGGCACTGGAAGCCTCGCTGCCGCAGTTGGCCAGCCAACTGCGTGAATCCGGCTTGACGCTGACCGGTGGCGGCGTTTTTGAACAGGCCCCACAACAGCAAGGTGCGTCTCAGCAGGCCACAAGTGACAACCAGGACCGCGGCAGTCGCCAAGGCCAGGCCGACAGCGGACGCGGCACCGCCACCCAGCCGGCCCCTGCCCCAGAGAACACCCGCACCGTGCGCACCGCCGCGGACTTGCAGCGCCGGGGTGTCGTGGACTTGGTGGCCTAAACGGCGAAAAGGCCAGGCCGGTGCGGGAACGGCGACCGCAAGAAAGTCCGCAACAGCGACCGCAAAAGAGGCCACAACCGCGACGGCCCCACGATCCCACCAGCGCTTGCCTGAAGGCCGGCTTTGGCGGCCCTTATCGGCGCATTCGCCACCGCAGCCGGTCTCAATAATGCTCTGCAGACGACGACAACGGCCACCCATGGGGGCGGGCCGCGGGTCGTGTTGCCCGAAGGAGCATCCATCATGTCCACTGCTGCGGCTGCAGAAGCACCGGCGCCTGCCAAAGGCAAAAAGAAACTCATCATCATCATCGCCGCGGTGGCCGCGCTGGTGCTGGTGGGTGGTGGTGTCGGCTTCATGATGATGTCGAAGAAAAAGGCCGATTCCGAAGAGCGCGCGGATGGCGAAGAAAAGGCGCCGCCGAAGGCAGCCGCCAAGGCCCACGACCCCAAGGCGGTGCCGGTGTTTGTGCCGCTGGAGCCTTTCACCGTGAACCTGGCCGACCGCGACGCCGAGCGCTTTGCACAGATCGGCATCACGCTGGAATTCAGCGACCCCAAGATGGGCGAACAAGTGAAAGCGTTCATGCCGGCCATCCGCAACAACGTGCTGATGGCCATTGCCGACCGCACGGCCGCGGAGCTGCTGGGCCGCGAAGGCAAGGACAAGCTGGCGCGCAAGGTGGGTAGAGAAACCGCGCGTGCGCTGGGCTACGAGGTGGACGACGAAGAAGAAGAGGACACCAACGCCGACGAAGCCACCGACGACAAAGCCAGCAAAAAGCCGGCGTCGAAGAAAAAGAAGAAAAAGCGCGTCTCCGATTTGCCGGTGAAGGCGGTGCATTTCTCCAACTTCATCGTGCAGTAACCGACCCCATCTCACCGCTTTCCGAATCCCCTGAGCCTGCAGCGCCCGACCCCTCCTCATGAACCAACAGATCCTCTCGCAGGATGAAGTGGATGCCCTGCTGCAGGGCATCACCGGCGAAAGCCATAAACACGAAGTAGCAGAAGAAGCGCCCAAGACGGGCGTGCGCGATTACGACCTTTCAAGCCAGGAACGCATCGTGCGTGGGCGCATGCCCACCATGGAGGTCATCAACGAACGCTTTGCACGCAACATCCGCATCGGTCTGTTCAACCTGATACGGCGCAGCCCCGAGGTCAGCATCGGCGGCATCAAGGTGCAGAAGTTCAGCGCTTTTTTGCGCGAAATCGTGGTGCCCACCAACTTCAACATCGTCAGTGTCAAGCCACTGCGTGGCAACGGGCTGATCGTGTGTGACCCCAGCCTGGTGTTTGCCGTCATCGACGCGCTGTTTGGTGGCATCGGCAAGTACCACACACGCATCGAAGGGCGTGACTTCAGCCCCACCGAACTGCGCGTCATCCTGCGGTTGGTAGAGACAATCACCACCGAGTACAAAAAGGCCTGGCACGGCGTCTACCCGGTGGAACTGGAATACCAGCGCAGCGAGATGCAGCCGCAGTTTGCCAACATCGCCACACCCAGCGAAATTGTGGTGGCTACCAGCTTTGCACTGGAAATCGGCGAGACCTCGGGCACGGTGCACTTCTGCGTGCCCTACAGCACGCTGGAACCGATACGCGACGTGCTTTACAGCACCATCCAGGGCGACTCGGCCGAACCCGACCGGCGCTGGATCAACCTGCTGAAAGCGCAGATCCAGTCGGCCGAGGTCGACCTGGTGGCCGAACTGGCACGCACGCGCGCCACGGTGGAACAGCTGCTGTCCTTCAAACCGGGCGACTTTGTCGAGCTCGACCTCGAACCCATGATCCAGGCCAAAGTTGACGGCGTGCCCGTCTTTGACTGCCACTACGGCACGTCCAACAACCGCTACTCGATCAAGATCGACAAGCTCATCGCCAGCTCCGAACAGGGCTGGTTGGGAGAACGCTGATGGCAGACCCAGAGACCGGCATGTCCGAAGAGGACAAGATGGCCGCCGAATGGGCCGCCGCGCTGAACGAGAGCAAACCAGCGGGCACGGTGGCCAACGAAGTGGCAAGCGAAGTGCGGCCGGCCGTGGAGTCGGTGGCGCAGGCGCAGTTTCCCAGCCTCTCAGCCGGCCCTGCGCTGGGCACATCGGGGGGCCACGACCTGAACATGATCCTGGACATCCCCGTGCAACTGACGGTGGAACTGGGCCGCACCCGCATCCCCATCAAGCACATCCTGCAACTGGCGCAGGGATCGGTGGTGGAACTGGAAACGCTGGCCGGTGAACCGATGGATGTGCTGGTCAACGGCTACCTGATTGCGCAAGGCGAGGTGGTGGTGGTGAACGACAAGTTCGGCATCCGCTTGACCGACATCGTGACGCCCAGCGAGCGCATTCGGCGCTTGTCGCGGCACTGAAAGCGGCGGCTCCCGTGCAACCCAGCTTGAACGCCCTGCTCTGGTTTGTGGCCGTGCTGGTGGCCATACCGGTGGTGTTGTGGCTGCTGAAACGTTCACCGCTGGGTGCAGGGCTGGCTGGCGGCAGCCACGGCGCCGCGCCCGGTGCACCGCGGCCCGTGGCGGTGTTGCCGCTGTCGGCACAACACAAGCTGGTGACGGTGGAAGTGGGCCAAGGCGAGGACCGCCTGTGGCTGGTGCTGGGCATGGGCCCGCAAGGTTTGCGCACGCTGCACACCATGAACCCGGGGCAGGCACGCGCAGCCGGCCCTGCACCACCACCACAAGCGGCCTTCACACAACTGCTGAACCGCATGCGCAACGGCGGCCCAGGCCCTGATGGACGCGGCGGCGCAGACGGCCCCGACGCGGCAGGCGACTGGAGGCGGCCATGAAAGCGCGCCCATCGATCACCGGCAACGCGGCTGGAACCGGCCCGTCTGCACCACACACGGCCGGCCTGCCGAAGAACGTGCCACGCCCCCGGGGCGTGCAGCAACTGCGTACGCTGGCTGTGCTGGCTTTGCTGGCCGCCCTGGCACTGCTGCTGTTGCTGGCCACGGGCCACGTGCAGGCGCAGCCACAGCCGGCTGGCCTGGCGCAGACCCAGGCACTCACGCCAGGCGGCGGCCTGCCGCTGGTGGTGTCGCAAAGCCCGGGTGGCACCAACTATTCGGTGCCGATTCAGACGCTGCTGTTTTTCACCGCCTTGGGTTTTTTGCCGGCCGTGTTGTTGCTGATGACGGCCTTCACGCGCATCGTCATCGTGCTGGGCTTGCTGCGCCAGGCCATGGGCACGCAGGCTGCGCCGCCCAACCAGGTGGTGCTGGGCCTGAGCCTGTTTTTGACCTTCTTTGTGATGACACCGACGCTGGACAAAATCTACGACACCGCCTGGGCGCCTTACAGCGCCGGCACGATGGCGGTGGACCAGGCGTTGAAGGTGGGTGTGGTGCCGCTGCGTGAATTCATGCTGAAACAAACGCGCCAAAGCGACGTGCAACTGTTTGCCAAGCTGGCGCGCCTGCCCGCCGAAGTGAAGGGTGCCGACGTACCTTTGACGGTGCTGGTGCCGGCCTTCGTCACCAGCGAGCTGAAAAGCGCTTTCCAGATCGGTTTCATGATTTTCATTCCGTTCCTGATCATCGACATGATCGTGGCCAGCGTGTTGATGAGCCTGGGCATGATGATGTTGAGCCCCGTGCTGGTGGCCCTGCCCTTCAAGCTGATGCTGTTTGTGCTGGCCGACGGCTGGAACCTGCTGCTCGGCTCATTGGCGGCATCTTTCGCGAGCTAGCTGACGAGCCATGCAGGCGCAACAAGTCCTCACCCTCGGCCAGCAGGCGATGACGACGATGCTGATGGTCTCCGCGCCGGTGCTGCTGGTGGTGCTGGTCGTCGGTTTT
>JANNMQ010001141.1:0-5370 GCA_031398045.1 Rubrivivax sp. | reverse complement strand
AGCACCCACCAGCACCTGCGGCAGGTCCAGCCAGGGCAGGCTGAATTGCAGGCCGGTGTCGCGCTGGGGGGTGTGTTCCAACAGCGGCAGCAGGTCGATCTGGCCAGCGCGCAAGGCTTGTTCCATCGCTGCATCGGTATCAAAGCCCTGCAGCTGCACCACCACGCCCAGCCGCTGCACCAGCGCCTGCAGCACGTCGGCCGCCACGCCCGTGTGGCGGCCCTCGGCATCCAGGCCGCTGAGCGCTGCAGCGATGCGGCCCGTCGGCGCGCTGGTGGTGCGCAACACCCCCACGCGCCAGGTGTTGCGTTCGGCCAAGGGCAGCCACTCGGCGGCATCGGCACTCAGCGGGAAAGGTGCTTTCAGCAGGCGGTCCATCACCACCGTGTCAGCGCCGGCCAGGTCGGCCGGCAAGGCCAGTGGTGCACGCAGCGCGGGCGCAGCCTGCCGGGCGGCGGCCAACACCGCGCGGTGCGCTGCACCCGTGGCGCGCCAGGCGGCGATGGCTTTGTTGAAAGCGGGCAGCAGTGCCGCATGCTCAGTGCGCAGCACCAGGTGGCGGTGACCCGCGCCACCCGGCCACACCTGACGCAGTTCCAGGCCCGGCAGCGCGGTTTGCTGCAGCGCCTCCAGCGCGGGCAACAAGGCGCCCACGAAGGCATCGGCCTGGCCGTCCAGCACCGCTTGCAAGGCCTGTCGCGCACCTTGCTGCGGCAACAAAGTGGCGGCGGGGTATTGGCGGCGCAGGCGGTCTGCCGACACCGGGTCGGCGGCCGCCAGATGGGCGATGCGGGCTCTTTCCAGCGCCACCGCGCGCACGTCCCGCCGCACCATCCAGGCCAGCGGCTGCGCGCCGGTGCCCAGGCTGTAGGCCAGGCCCGGCGGCGGCGCCAGCACCGGCGCAGGCTGCGCCAGCGCCACATCGGCGCGGCCCGCCAACACGGCTTGCAGCGCCGCCGCTTCATCGGCACACAGAACAGGCACCACGCGCAAGCCCAGCCCACGCGACACCGCCAGCAACCACTGCACCTGTGGCCCGCCAATGTCAGCGCCTGCGCCCACCTGCAGGTGGGCGGCCACGCCCGTTTGTGGCACCGCCAGCCGCAGCACGGGTGCAGCGGCTGCGGCTGCGCGGTCCTGCGGGCTGAACCGCGCAGCAGACAGCCAGGCCGCGACGGGGTCAGCAAGCGTGGCAAAACGTGCTGCACCAGACGTCGGCAATGGTGCAGGGGCGTTGGCAGCGCCAACGTGCTGCACCGGCCATGCCCAGCCCAGCATCAGCAGTGCCATGGCCCAGGCACGCACCCACCAGGCCGCACCCACACGCTGGGCAACAGCCGCCGGGGCACCGCTGGTTTTCACAGGATCTGTGGTTGGCTCATGGGCTGCGCGGCAGTGTAGCCAGCAGCCTCCCTAGCCCGGTTTAGCCCAGACTGGCTCAGCCCAGACCGGCTCAGCCCTGTTCAGTGGCGCAAGCGCCAGAAGTCGCGGTGCAGCGCCGCAATTTCATCTTCCATTTCAGGCACCGGGCCTATGATTTCCACCGCCTTCTGGCCGGCGGCAAACAGCTGCCGGCTGGGCAGGTTGAGGGTTGGGTTTTGCGGGTGGTTGCCGGTGATGGCCAGCAGGCGTTCTTCGGCCAGGCCATACACCAACCGCCCGATGTGGGCCCAGTACTGGGTGCCGGCGCACATGGCACAGGGCTCCACCGTGGTGACCAGCGTGCAGGCCCACAGCGTGGCGGCGTCCCAGCGTGCGGCGGCCGCACGCGCCAGCACGGCTTCGGCATGGTTGACGGTGTCGACGTTGCCCTGCTCCAGCCAGACCTTGTCGCCCTGAGGCCCAATCAGCACAGCGCCAAAAGGGTGCTGGCCCTTTTGCACCGACCGTTTGGCCACTTCGTTGGCTGCACGCAGCGCGGCCAACACTTGTTCATGCGTCATCGGATTCATCGTCTTCGTTATGCAGCACCTTGAGAACCGCGGTGCGCCCAGCCCGTGGTGCGTTTTTCAACCCAGCTGAACAGTTCGTACATGGCCATGGCCATGGCACCGATGGTGACCAGACCGGCAAATGCCAGCGGCGTGCGCTGCTGGCTGCCGGCGGTTTGTATCAGGTAGCCAATGCCGCTGTCGCCGGCCGTCATCTCAGCCAGCACGGTGCCTACAAAGGCCAACGTGATGGCTATCTTCAGGCTGCCGTAGAAATAGGGCATGGACCGCGGCAACCCCACCTTGATCAACACGTCCCAACGCTTAGCACCCAGCACCCGCAACACATCTTCCAACTCAGGCTCCAGGGTTGCCAGCCCAGTGGCGATGTTCACGGTGATGGGGAAAAAGCTGATCAGGAAAGCCGTGATGATGCCTGGCCCCAGGCCGATGCCGAACCAGACCACCAAAATGGGCACCACGGCGGCTTTGGGAATGGCGTTGAAGCCCACCATCAGCGGGTACAGCGCGGTGTAGATGAGCCGGCTGCTGCCAATTAAAAAACCCAGCATGACGCCCACCACAATGCTGATGCCAAAACCCACCATCGTGACCCAGAAGGTGCGCCAGGCCGCTTCCAGCAGCGGGCCAGAAAATTCAGTGAATTGCAGTGTGATCTGCCAGGGGCTGGGGAAGATGTAGTCGGGCACCTGCAGCACCACCACCACCAGCTGCCACAGCAACAAGATGCCGGCCAGCACCACCATGGGCGACCAGCGTTCCATCGTCTTCGTGATTTTCATTGCGGCACCACCACGGCTGTTTGGCCCACCTTGCTGCCGACCTTTTGGCGATAGGCGCCGATATGCCCGCGCAGTTCATGCACGATGTCCGTGAACTCTGGCGTGTAGGTCACTTCCAGGTCGCGCGGGCGCGGCAGTTCGATCTGGCGTTTGACGACAAAGCGGCCCGGGCTCTTGCTCATGCAGTACACGGTGTCGGCCAGGAACACACTTTCGCGCAGGTCGTGCGTAACCAGGATGACGTTGAATTTTTTCGCCGCATGCAAGTCGCGCAGCGCGCACCACAGTTCTTCGCGCGTGAAAGCGTCCAGCGCGCCAAAGGGTTCGTCCAGCAGCAGCATCTGCGGCTCGTGCACCAGAGCGCGGCAAATGCTGGCGCGCTGCTGCATGCCGCCCGACAGCTGCCAGGGGAACTTGTCTTCGTAGCCGCCCAGGCCCACGCTTTGCAGCAATTCGCGCGCGCGTGCCACGTATTCCTTGCGCTTGCTCTTGAAGTTGCTGCGGTAGGGCTCGACGATTTCCAGCGGCAGCAGCACGTTGTCCACCGTGGTGCGCCAGGGCAGCAGGCTGGGGGCCTGGAACGCCATGCCGCTGATCTTCAAGGGCCCGGTGACGGGCTGGCCGCCGATGTGAATGCTGCCCTTGCTGGGCATCTTCAACCCCGTGGTCAACTTCATGAAAGTGCTTTTGCCGCAACCGCTGGGGCCGACGATGGCGATGAATTCGCCCCGCCCCACCTGCAGCGAAATGTCTTCAACGGCGTAGTGGTCCTGGGCCAGCAATTCTTCGTTGTAGGCCAGCCAGACGTTCTTGAAGTCGACGAAATGAGGGTTGGAAGTTGCTTGCATGGGTGGCTAGCCGGGCACCCGCGGGGCCGGGTTGGACAGTTGGTTGATGAGCGTGGTGAAAGCCTCGTTGTAGGCCGCGGGCGCTTCGCTGTGCAGGCGGCTGTGGGTGCCGCCGGGCAATTCCACCCAGCGCACGCGCGCATGCGCCGGTGCTGCGTCGCGCAGGCGGCGGCCCAGCGTCACGGGCACGGTGGTGTCGGCGCTGCCATGCAGCATCAACAGCGGCGACTTGATGCCGGGGATGCGCGACAAGGAATCAAACTGCAGCGTCGTGAAGCGGCTGACGATGCGGCCCAGCCAACCGGCTTCGGCCGCCAGGTCGGCCATGCGCGTGAAAGTGCTTTCCAGCACCAGGGCGCCGATGTCACCGTTCTGCAGGCCCGAGGCCAGGCGCACCGCCACCGCCCCGCCCATCGAGTGGCCGTAGATCACGCGCCGGGCTGCCACCGGCTGGCGCCGCTGCAGTTCGGCCCAGGCCAACGCGGCGTCGGCCGTGATGGTTTTTTCGTTGGGCACGATGGCGCTGCTGTCGCCCCAACCACGGTAGTCCACGGCCAGCACCGAAAAACCCACGGCACGCAAGGCGTTGATCTTGGGCAGGTTCTGGTACAGGTTGCGAAAGGTGCCGTGCAAGTACAGCAGCGTGGGCGACGCAGCGTTGGCGTGGGGCAGCCACCACAGCGCCACCTGCTGCGGCGCAGTGGCCGTGTCGGCCGTAGGCACCAACCAGCGTTCATCGCCAGGCCTGAAGAGCTGCTCATCAGCCGCCAGGCCGGCGGGGCGACCCGGCGTTGGCCGCAAAGCGAGTTGGCGTTCTTTGGTGTCCAGCCAAGCACAGCCCAGCAGCGGCGCGCTGCAGGCCACGGCAGTGGCCACCAACAGCGTGCGGCGCGTGCCGTTGTGCGCGCCACCCCGTGCGCACTGCCCTGTCGTCAACAACGCCGGCGACGGGGCTGCTGCCACAATCGAGGCGATGCAATTCTTCGACCGACGGGCTTCAGCGGCCTTCATTTGGGCCTTTGCCTGC
Source organism: Rubrivivax sp. (assembly GCA_031398045.1). GTDB lineage: Bacteria > Pseudomonadota > Gammaproteobacteria > Burkholderiales > Burkholderiaceae_C > Rubrivivax. The sequence goes on along the minus strand of JANNMQ010001141.1, from coordinate 761 downwards.
ATCGGCAACCTGCACGCGCAAGACGGCAGCACAAACACGGTGGGCATCGGCGTGTCGGCCAACAACACCGCGCCCGCAGGCCCGGGCCTGATCGTGCGCAGCTGGCGCAGCGCCACCGACTGGCAAGCCTGGCAGGACAGCCGCCAGTGGCGTTTTGTGGTGTCGCCGTTTTCGCATCACTTTCGACGCAGCGACGAACACCGCTACGTGTGGGCCATCGGCATGGAAAAACAACGCGCCGACGACTGGATCGCCGGCGCATCGTTTTTCAGCAACTCTTTTGGCCAGCCCAGCAGCTACACCTACGTGGGCAAACGTTTCCCGCAACTGTGGGGTCAGCCGCAGCTGTTTGGGCAGGTTTCCGCGGGGTTGATGTACGGCTACAGGGGCAAGTTTCAAAACAAAGTGCCGCTGAATTACAAAGGCTTTTCGCCCGGTGCGCTGGTGTCGATGGGCTGGCAGTTCACGCCCCGCACGGGCATCACCGCCCATCTGCTGGGTGACGCCGGCATGATGTTGCAGCTGTCCTACGAACTGAACTGACCTGCGTGGTGTGCCGGCCCTGCGCCCGCACACAACACCAGCGGCCGGCCTTGCCGCAGCCACGGCGCCCGCGTCCATGTTTTACTTCTTGCCCGCAGGGGGCAACACATTCAAATCGGCCTTGCTGGGCAGGTACTGGTCGGTCCAGACCGCACCCGGGTCGATGCGCGTTTTGGTGTTGAAGGCATCCGACACCTGGCTGGCCATCAACGCCAGCC
>JANNMQ010001128.1:0-5730 GCA_031398045.1 Rubrivivax sp. | reverse complement strand
CACCGCTGCGCCGACTTCGGCATGCAGGACAACAAGATCCCGGGTGACGGCGTGGTCACCGGCTACGGCACCATCAACGGCCGCCTGGTGTTTGTGTTCAGCCAGGACTTCACGGTGTTTGGCGGCGCTTTGAGCGAAGCGCACGCCGAGAAGATCTGCAAAGTAATGGACCAGGCGATGAAGGTGGGCGCGCCGGTCATCGGCCTGAACGACAGCGGCGGTGCACGCATCCAGGAAGGTGTTGCATCACTCGGTGGTTATGCCGAAGTGTTCCAGCGCAACGTGATGGCCAGCGGTGTGGTGCCGCAGATCAGTCTGATCATGGGCCCTTGTGCGGGCGGTGCGGTGTACAGCCCGGCCATGACCGACTTCATCTTCATGGTCAAGGACAGCAGCTACATGTTTGTCACCGGCCCTGAAGTGGTGAAGACGGTGACCCATGAAGAAGTGACGGCTGAAGAGCTGGGCGGTGCCAGCGCGCACACCAGCAAAAGTGGTGTGGCCGACCTGGCGTTTGAAAACGATGTGGACGCGCTGCTGATGGTGCGCCGCTTTTTCAACTATCTGCCACAGAACAACAAGCAGAAGGCACCCGTGCGTGTCAGCGGCGACCGTGCCGACCGCCTGGACATGAGCCTGGATACGCTGGTGCCGGCCAATGCCAACAAGCCCTACGACATCAAGGAGCTGATTCACAAGGTGGTGGATGACGGCGACTTTTTTGAGCTGCAGAGCGAGCACGCGCGCAACATCGTGATCGGCTTTGCGCGCATGGATGGCGCCAGCGTGGGCATCGTGGCCAACAACCCGATGGTGCTGGCCGGCTGCCTGGACATCAAGAGCAGCATCAAGGCGGCGCGTTTTGTGCGCTTCTGCGATGCTTTCAATATCCCGGTGCTGACCTTTGTCGACGTGCCCGGCTTCATGCCCGGCACTGCGCAAGAGTATGGCGGCATCATCAAACACGGCGCCAAGCTGCTGTATGCCTATGCCGAGTGCACGGTGCCGAAGGTGACGGTGATTACGCGCAAGGCCTATGGCGGTGCTTATGACGTGATGAGCAGCAAACACCTGCGTGGCGATGTGAACTTTGCCTGGCCCCATGCCGAAATTGCGGTGATGGGGGCCAAGGGTGCAGTGGAAATTATCTTCCGCGAAGACAAAGGTGACGCTGCCAAGTTGGCCGCCCGCGAGGCCGAGTACAAGGCCCGCTTCGCCAACCCCTTCGTGGCGGGTTCACGGGGTTACATCGACGACGTGATACAGCCGCACGAAACGCGCAAGCGCATCTGCCGCAGCCTGGTGATGCTGCGCGACAAGCAGCTTGAAAACCCGTGGCGCAAACACGGCAACATTCCACTGTGAAGGTATTCCTCCCTCTCCCTGAGAGGGAGAGGGAGCAAGACCAGGAGACTGCACATGTTCAAGAAGATCCTCATTGCCAACCGCGGGGGTCGCGCCGCAGGCGCGGTCGCGTCAGCGACAAATTGCCTGGGGCGCGAAGCGCACGCAGGCGAGTTCACCGCGGAGACCCACCATGTTTAAGAAGATCCTCATTGCCAACCGCGGGGAAATCGCCTGCCGGGTGATCAAGACCGCCCGCAAAATGGGCATCGCCACCGTGGCGGTCTATTCAGAAGCCGACCGTGATGCACTGCATGTGCAACTGGCCGACGAAGCGGTGCTGATTGGCCCTGCGCCCAGCCGCGAGAGTTACCTGCTGGCCGACAAGATCATTGCTGCCTGCAAATCCACCGGCGCCGAAGCGGTGCACCCGGGTTACGGATTCCTCAGCGAAAACGCTGCCTTTGCCCAGCGCGCCGAAGAGGAAGGCATCGTCTTCATCGGCCCCAAACATCACAGCATCGCGGCCATGGGCGACAAGATCGCGTCCAAGAAGCTGGCCGGTGCGGCAAGGGTCAACACCATTCCGGGCTGGAACGAATCGATCGAAACGCCAGAACAGGCGGTGAAGATCGCCGCCGACATCGGCTACCCGGTGATGATCAAAGCCAGCGCCGGCGGCGGCGGCAAAGGCCTGCGGGTGGCCTTCAACGACAAAGAAGCCTTCGAAGGTTTCAGCAGCTGCCGCAGCGAAGCCAAAGCCAGCTTCGGTGACGACCGCGTGTTCATCGAGAAGTTTGTCGAAGAGCCGCGGCACATCGAGATCCAGGTGCTGGGTGATGCACACGGCAACGTCATCTACTTGAATGAGCGCGAATGCAGCATCCAGCGCCGGCACCAGAAAGTGATCGAAGAAGCACCCTCGCCCTTCATCAGCGACACCACGCGCAAGGCCATGGGTGAACAGGCGGTGGCGCTGGCCAAGGCGGTTAACTACCAAAGTGCAGGCACTGTGGAGTTTGTGGTCGGCAAGGACCAGAGCTTCTACTTTCTGGAGATGAACACGCGGCTGCAGGTGGAACACCCGGTGACCGAATGCATTACCGGGCTGGACCTGGTGGAGCTGATGATTCGCGTGGCTGCCGGTGAAAGGCTGCCCATCACGCAGGCGCAGGTGCAGCGCAATGGCTGGGCGATGGAATGCCGCATCAACGCCGAAGACCCTTTCCGCGGTTTCCTGCCATCCACTGGGCGGCTGGTGCGTTTTCTAGCGCCGGCCACGCAGTTGCACGCCGGTGATGTGGTGCCCACGGGGGCCGGGCTGGGCGGCGTGCGCGTGGACACCGGGGTGGCCGAGGGTGGCGAGATCCCGATGTATTACGACTCGATGATCGCCAAACTGATCGTGCACGGGCGCGACCGGGCCGACGCCATCCAGCGCATGCGCGAAGCCCTCAACGCGTTTGTCATTCGCGGCATCAGCAGCAACATCCCTTTTCAGTCGGCGCTGCTGGCGCACCCGCAGTTTGTCTGCGGCGACTTCAACACTGGATTCATTGCCGAACACTACAAGGGTGGTTTCAGGGCGCAGGACGTGCCGCATGAGGACCCGGACTTCCTGGTGGTGCTGGCGGCAGTGGCCTACCGCCGCTACCGCGACCGCGCCTCTCAGATCACCGGCCAGATGCCGGGCCATGAACTGCGCATCGGGGATGACTTCGTGGCCATCGTCAAAGGCGCGGCCGGGGTACATGAACAGGTGGACGTGAAGATACAGAACGGCCACACCGTCACCGTGGTGCTGCAGGGCAAGACCTACGCCATCAACAGCGACTGGAGCTTTGGCGGCATACGTGCCAGTGGCTGCTGCAACGGCAAGCCCTTCACCGCACAGATTGAACGCAACGGTTTGTGGACCAGCGTGCTGCACAACGGCCTGCGCATCGACGCCCAGTTGTTGACCGCGCGTGCTGCTGCGCTGTTGCGCCTGATGCCCTACAAGGCGCCGGTCGACATGAGCAAGTTCCTGCTCTCGCCAATGCCAGGATTGCTGATCGACGTCACCGTCAAGCCCGGGCAACTGGTGCAGGCCGGTGAACGGCTGGCGGTTATTGAGGCGATGAAGATGGAAAACATCCTCACCGCCACGCAGGAGGGCACGGTAAAAGACGTGCTGGCCGTGAAGGGCGAAAGCCTGGCTGTGGATCAACCGATCTTGAGTTTTTCATGAGCACCGACATGCAGCCCAAACCATTCCGCATCTTGGGCATCCAGCAGGTGGCCATTGGCGGGCTCAGCAAGCAGCGGTTGAAGTCGCTGTGGGTGGACATGCTGGGCCTGACAGTGAAGAGCACCTTTGTCAGTGAACGCGAAAACGTCGACGAAGACATCTGCGCCTTGGGCCAAGGTGTGCATGCGGTGGAAGTAGACCTGATGCAGCCGCTGGACCCTGACAAAAAGCCGGCGGTGCACAGCACGCCGTTGAACCATGTCGGGCTGTGGGTGGACGACCTGCCAGCCGCTGTGCAGTGGATGACGGCACAGGGTGTGCGCTTTGCGCCGGGTGGCATCCGCAAGGGCGCAGCGGGCCATGACATCTGCTTCATCCACCCCAAGGGCAACGAAGAGTTTCCGCTGTGTGGTGAAGGCGTCTTGATAGAACTGGTGCAGGCCCCGGCCGACGTGCGCACAGCTCTGGCTTGAAGGCGCGCTGCTTGCGCTGGCTGCGTTAACTGCGCGGTTGGCGTACCCACCTTAAGTTGTGTGGCGCCACGATCCCACAGGCCGGGTTCCCCGTGGGTGGACGGGCTAGCATCCAATGTGATGGCTGCAGCTGTGTGCTGCCAACAGCCCGCTGCAGCGTTTTTTTTCCAAGCTTTGCCTCTTCAAACTGATTCGATCTCAGGAGCACTTATGCACTTCAAATCAAGCCTTGCACTCTTAGCCGTGGCCCTGGTGGCCCCGGCGGTCCAGGCGCAGATCAAGACCGACGGCCTGTGGCGCGGCACCGGGGGCGCTGCACTCAGCATCACCTCGGGCAACACCGATACCCAGGCGCTGAACTTGGCAGTGGACCTGGCCAGCGCGACGGCTACTGACAAGATCACGCTCGGCGGCGGCATCAACTACGGCAAAAGCAAGGTCGCAGGTGTGACCACCACCACGGCCAACAAATGGGCTGGAGCAGGCCAGTACGACTACAACCTGAACCCCAAGATGTTTGTTTTTGGCAAGTTGGGCTTGGAAGGTGACGACCTCACCGACCTGGCCCTGCGCACCACGTTGGCTGGCGGCGTAGGCTACAAGCTCATCGAGTCCAAAGAGCTGAACTTCACGCTGTTCGGTGGCGCGGCTTATTCCACCGACAAATACGACGTCACCAAGACCATCGGCAGCAAAACAGCGAAAAGCTTCAACCGTTCCAGCTTGTTTCTGGCCGAAGAATCGTCGCATGTGTTGTCGTCCACCACCAGCTTCAAGCAGCGGCTGGAGGTCTACCCCGGTCTGTCGGGCGACAAAGCGCAGATCCTGAAATTCACCGCCGGCTTGAGCGTTGCCATGAGCAGCACGATGAGCCTGAACGTCGGCCTGGCGGACAACTACAACAGCAAGCCGCCCGCCGGCGTGAAGAAAAACGATCTGGGGTTGATAACGGGCATCAACATCAAGTTGGGCGCCAACTGATATGGTTCCCCCCTGACCAGACCGAACGGTCTGGTCGTTTGCAGGCCCGCAGAGACCCCCAGCGTCCTGCGGGCATGTGCTCGTCTAGAGTGTCTGTTTGGTTTTTGCTGGGTCACTCACTTCAAAGCGCCCCCAGGCGGCGTTGCCGCCGCCCCCCGAGGGGGCATGAGTAAAGTAACCAAGTGACATTTACCCATAAGCGAGCACGGTCATGAATGCCTCTTCACTCATTGAACAATTGCTGAAAGCCGGTTCAACGGTGGTCAGCCAACAGCTTGGTGCGGCACGCAGCACGGCGTCGCAAGCCGACGTGGGCAAATATGCCAAGGGCGCCGCAGTGGGTGGCCTGCTGGGTCTGCTGTTGGGCAGCCGGGGTGGTCGGCAGCTGGGCGGCAATGCCATCAAGCTGGGCAGCATGGCCGCCATGGGGATGTTGGCCTGGAAGACCTACCAGGAATGGCAGGCCAGCCAGCAAACCACCCAACCATCGAGCCCTCCGGGCGCTCCTGCGGCCACCGCGGGCCTTGGCCGCCCCGAAACCGCTGCCACGTTCGACGCGCTGCCCGCACCGCAAAAGGAGCAACATGGCCAGGCCATGCTGAAGGCGATGATTGCGGCGGCCAAGTCTGATGGCCATGTGGACGAGCACGAGATGGCGCTGCTGGACGGCGAATTGAACCGCAGCCCCGCCGATCCGGCACT
>JANNMQ010001120.1:0-4253 GCA_031398045.1 Rubrivivax sp. | reverse complement strand
CGGGCCACCACTTTCAGCTGGCGCTGCAACAAGAGCAGAACGACTTGCCGTTGTGGCGCCAGCGCCGAATTTTTGGTGGCGGCAGCTCGCACAGCGAAGGATGGGCGCTGTATGCCGAGCGCCTGGCGCTGGACCATGGCTGGTACGACGGCGACCCGCACGCGCTGTTGGGCGGCCTGGATGGCCAGTTGTTCCGCGCCCGCCGGCTGGTGGTGGACACCGGCCTGCACGCCAAGCGTTGGACGCGTGAACAAGCCATAGCCTATGGTTTGTCAGCGCGCGAGGTGGAGCGCTACATCGCCAACCCCGGCCAGGCCACGGCTTACATGGTGGGCATGTTGCACATCCTGGCGCTGCGCGACGAAGCGCAGCAGACCCTGGGCGCGCGCTTTTCTCTGAAGGACTTTCACGACGTGGTGTTGAAAACCGGGTCGGTGCCGCTGGACGTGCTGAGCGACGTGGTGCGGCGCTGGGCGCGGGCTGCCTGATGGCCCCCATCAAGCCCGACACCCGCGCGCTGTCCACCACCGCCTTTGCCACGCTGCTGCTCATCGCTTTCATGATGGGCGCCAACCACGTGGCGGCGCGGTTGGCTTTTAACAACGGGGTCGATGTCGCCACGGCCGTCACGGCGCGCAGTGCGGTGACGGCCGTGGTGGTGGGGCTGCTGTTGTGGGCCTACCGGGTGCCGTTGGCGCTGCAGGCGCAACACCGCAAGGCGCTGCCCGTCATTGGCCTGCTGGTGGCCGTGCAAAGCCTGTGCCTGTATTCGTCGGTGGCACGGTTGCCGGTAGCACTGGCACTGCTGGCCTTCAACACCTACCCGCTGTTCACCGCGTTGTGGTCAGCGCTCGTCTACCAGCGCCCGCCAGAAAAAAGGGTGCTGCTGGCGATGCCGGTGATGCTGGCCGGCCTGGCCCTGGCGCTGGACGTGATGGGCGCTGCATCAGGCCTGGGCGCTGCGGGGCAATGGGGCCGCATGGGCGTGGGCGTGGCCTTTGCGTTGGCCGCGGCGGCCACCTTTGGCCTCGCGCTGGTGTTGACGCAGCATGAAGCCGGCGACCTGGACGGCCGTCTGCGCACCTTCAGCACCATGGCGCTGGTGGGTGTGCTGGCCGGTGTGGCCGCCACCGTACAGGGTGGATTTCACTGGCCGCAGGTGGCGGTGGGCTGGTGGGCGCTGGCGGCGCTGACGGCCTTGTACGGCACCGCATTCACCATCATGTTCACGGTGTTGCCGCGCCTGGGCGTGGTGGGCAATTCGGCCATCATGAATGTCGAGCCCATCTTTGCGCTGGTGCTGGCCTGGGCAGTGCTGGGCCAGACCATCGCAGCCCTGCAGGTGGTGGGTGGCCTGGTGGTGGTGGCCACGGTCATGTGGCTGGGCTTGAAGAGGGGCTGAGAGATCACGCCACCGATGCACAGACCCCACGGCACGCTGGGTCGTAGGCTTCAGGCCGTTGTCAAGCGCGGCCACTTCAGCTGCCAGTCGGCCAGCCAGGCGCACAGGCCGTTGGCCGGCATCGGCCGGCCGATGAAACAACCCTGGGCAACGTCACAGCCGATCTCGCGCAGCAGCGCCCAGTCGTCTTCCGTTTCCACGCCTGCGGCCACGGTCTGCAGACCCAACCGCTGGGCGGTGCCGATGCTGCTTTCCAGCATCGGCCGCATCAGCGGGTTGTTGCGTGCGCCGTGCACAAAACCATGGTCGATCTTCAGTTCCGTGAAAGGCACGTCGCGCAGTTGTTCCAGCGACGAGTGGCCGGTGCCGAAGTTGTCGATCGACAGACCAAAACCCTGCACACGCAGCCGTACCAGGGTTTCCAGCGGCGCCGAGCACAGGGCCATAACGCGGCTCTCCGTGACCTCCAGCACCAGGTCCTGCGGCGACAGCCGGCCTTGACGCAACCATGCACCCACCTGGCGCGCGAAATCGGGCGCCAGCAAGCTATCCATCGACACGTTGACGGCCATCTGGATGTGCAGGCCAGCTTGCTGCCAGCGCGCCAGTTGTTCGAGCGCAGCGCGCAGCACCCATTCGGTGAGGGGGCCGATGGCACCGCAGTCCTCGGCCAGGCCGATGAAACGGTCGGGATCAACCAAACCCTGCAGTGGATGGTTCCAGCGCACGAGGGCTTCCACGCCGGTCAGCGCGCCGGTGCGCAGGTCGACCTTGGGCTGGTAGTGCAGCAACCATGGTTCGGCGTCTTGTTCGGCATCTTGTGCGGCATGCAGATCGGCGGCGTTGGAGGTCGGCTGACCCTGCACCCTGCGTTCAACCGCCAGACCATTGCGCAGCGCTTGTGCGGCGGGCGGCGTGGTCGCCCCGTCCGCCATTCGCGCTCTCGCAAGATCGTTCACCAGGCCGAGATCTTCAGCGCACGCCTCCACCTCAGCCTTGACCCCCTGGCTCTGGTCGAGTGCCGAGTCCAACACGTGCAACACGCGGGATGCAGTGGCAGCGTCGGCAGGCAGTGGTGGCATGGTGTGCGTAGCAATGCAAGTGCGCAGGCATGGTTGGTCGGTCTCCATCCCTCGGGTTCAAGCCTGGGTGATGGCCAATGGCCTTAGAACAGTAGGCGCTGGTGCCAGGCGCGTCTGTGCGACAACGCGCGTAAGCCGTCGCTTGTGTAGCCAAACACCAGCCGCAGCGCCTGGGCCTCGGTCTGCCAATGAGCGCGTTACCGCATCTGCGGGGCCGCTGTCGCGCTGCCTGTACCGAAGCCCCTGTCGGTTTGCTGAGTGCCCGCCTGTTCAACCGTTCAACGACGCCGCCTTGCTCTGAGCAGCTGGCGCGCCAGTGACCCCTGCAGACCTGTCGAAGCGGCAGCGGCGCCGAGCGGCCACCAGCCAGCGCAGGCTCAGCGCCGGCCGGTCCCGGCAGGCGACACGCCTGGTCAGCCCCGAGCCTGCGCCCGCGCCGGGTTGCCTGCCCACACCGATGCCGGCGCCAACTGTTCGCCTTTCATCACAAACGCATCGGGCCATACATGGCATCCCTTGCCCAGCCTGGTGCCGTAGTGCACGAAGCTGTTGGCGCCCACGGTGCAAGCGTGGCCCAGTTCCACGTGGTCAGACTTGAAGACGCCTTCCTCCAAAGAATGCGACTGCAGCATCGCCAAGGCGCCCAGCGTGCTGTTGCATCAGCACCGACTCGATCTCTGCCAGTTCAATGCGGTAGCCGCGTATCTTCACCTGCGTGTCGATGCGGCCCAGGTATTCCACCTCGCCCTGTTCGTTCACGCGCCCCAGGTCGCCGGTTCGGTAGATGCGGCCCGAGGTGTTGTGCGGCACACCGATGAAGTCGTCGATAAAGGCCTTGCCTGTTTGCTCGTCGCGGTTGATGTAACCGCGGGCCACGCCGATTCCGGCGATGCCGATTTCACCCGCTTCGCCAAACGGCAGCGCGCGCGCCTCATCAGGCGCCAGCACCACGATGGCGTAGCTGGGCAGCGGCTGTCCGATGGTGACGGGCTTGCCGGGCTCGGGCATGCCCAACGTGGCGGTCACTGTGGCTTCGGTGGGGCCGTAGGCGTTCAGGAAACGCAGGCCCGGCCGGTGCCAGCGCACCACCAGGTCGCGTGGGCAGGCTTCTCCTGAGACGATGAGCAGCCGCAGCAGCGGCAGTTCGTCGTCCAACGTGGCCAGCAGCGTGGGCACGCAGCACAGGGCGGTGGCGCGGTGGGTGGTGAGAAAGCGCGCCAGATCCTTGCCCAGCAGGCTGCCGCCGGTCTGGTTGGGCAGCAGCGTGGCGCCCAACACCAGCGGCACCCAAATTTCTTCCACCGCAAAGTCAAAGGCTAAAGTCAAACCTTGGTAGACGCGGTCGTCGCTGCGGTAGCCGTAGGTGCTGGCGGCCACACGCACGAAGTTGACGATCTGCCCGGGGTCGATGGGCACGCCCTTGGGCCTACCCGTGGAGCCCGAGGTGTAGATCACGTAACACAGCTCGCTGGCTGGTGGCTTGGTTGCTTCAGCGGCCAGGCGGTGGGCAGGCAGGGCCTGCAGCGCGGTTTCGATGTGGTCCACGCAGGTCACGGCCACGTTCGACCCCGCCACCGCCACGGCCGGCAGGGCCTGGTGGTTGTGCGTGCTGAGCACGCGGCTGACGCCAGCGTCAGCCAGCATGAAGGCGATGCGGTCGGCCGGGAAGCCGGCGTCCAGCGGCACATAGGCGGCATGGATCTTCAGCACTGCCAGCATCGCGGCGTAGCTGTACGCCGACTTGTCGAACAGCAGCGCCAGCACGTCGC
>JANNMQ010000855.1:0-2886 GCA_031398045.1 Rubrivivax sp. | reverse complement strand
TCCACCACACCGCGGTCGAGTGCAGTGAACACTTCACCGGGCGCCACCTGCATCACGCTGGCGCCCATGCGGGTGAAAAACTCGCGGTAGATGGGCGCGATACGGATCTTCAGGCCCGACAAGTCGGCCTTGTCGATCTTCTTGTTCAGGTAGATGTGGTACGGCACGCCGTCGCCCGTGCGGGCGTAGTAGTACAGGCCCTTTTCCATCATCAGCTTGTTTAGAAAGTCCACCGTGCCGTCCTTGCGCATGTCGGCCCAGCTCTTGGTGGCGTAGTTCAGCGCCAGGCTTTCAGGTGACACACCGGCCACAAACGAGGTGGTGGTGCCCGACAGATCGACCACGCTGTTGCGCAGCGCAGCGCCTTGTTCCATCGTTGGGATGGCCTTGGGACCACCCAGGTAGTTGATCTGCACCAGGCCCTTGCCTTCGTCGTTCACCTTCTTCACGAAGCGTTCAAAAGTGCGCGCGTAGTAGGTGCCCTCCTGGAAGGCGTTGACGGCTTTCAGCGTGACCTCCTGCGCCAGCGCGGGCCAAGTTGCCAGCGCCAGCGTTAACAGGCCGGCGGCGCGGCGGGTGAAGGAGGATGAGGATGAGGATGAAGCAACAGTCATGGCAGGTGTCTCCAGGTGGGAGTTGATAGGGCGAATCAGCTTGGCTATGGAGCTTTCCGGAATTCACGACACGCCACACCTGCCGTTCGCACTGAGCTTGTCGAAGTGCCGTCCCAATGGTGGTGGGGCTTCGACAGGCTCAGCCCGAACGGGTTCTGTGGCGTCGCGAATTTTGGAAACATCATTTGCAAGTTTCGAGGCAGGCCGTGACCGCATGCCCAGTTGCGAGTCACTTTAAGAATCAATATTTCCGCTGTCAAATAGTTTGTACCCGCGGGCGGCGGGCTTCACGGTTTTCATGCGGCGACGTTTTCACCCGGTTGGTGCAGTTCCACAATGCGACGCAGCGTGGCTTTCAGTTCTTCGGCGCGCTGGGCGCCCAATGGTTCAAGCACACGCTGTTCATGTTCTTGCGCCAGCGCCATCAGCCGCGACACCTTGCGCCGGCCCTCGGCGGTGATGCGCACCATCGTCACGCGGCGGTCGGCGTCGTGCGCCAGCCGTTCCACCTGCCCGCGTGCCTGCATGCGGTCGAGCATGCGGGTGGCTGTGGGGCCTTTGGTCAGCGACACCTCGGCCAGCTTGCCGGTGGTCATCGGCTGGCCCGACGCCAGCGTGGCCAGCACACGCCATTCAGCCACTGAAAGGCCCTTGGCCTTCACCACGCGGTGGAATTCAGACTGGATGAGGTGGCTGGCCTGGCCCAGCAGTGCGGGCAGGTAGTTGTCAACAAACGCGGGTTCGGGCGTTGCGCCCTTGGTGGCCATGCTGCCGATTGTGCGGCCCGGCAAGCGCTTGTCGAAGCTGGGGAAAGGCCTGAGAATGAATGTTTCCATTTTCAAGTAATCTGGCTCAGCAAGCTACTCAGCTGGCTTGCAACGCCCACCCATCCAGCCCCGCCATGGCCGAACGTTCCTTTGTCGAAGAAGTCAAGAAGCTGCGTCTGGGCGCAGGCGAGGTGTTCCATGGCGAAGGCATCCTGGCTGTCACCAAGGCGCTGCTGGAATCGGGCGTGGCTTATGTGGCGGGTTACCAGGGCGCACCCATCTCGCACCTGATGGACGTGCTGGCCGACGCACAAGACATCCTGGCCGAACACGGCATTCACTTCGAAAACAGCGCCAGCGAAGCCACCGCAGCGGCCACGCTGGCGGCCAGCGTGAACTACCCGCTGCGCGGTGCCGCCACGTTCAAAAGCACGGTGGGCACCAATGTGGCGAGCGACGCACTGGCCAACCTGGCCAGCGGCGGCGTGATGGGGGGTGCGCTGATCATCGTCGGCGAAGACTATGGCGAGGGCAGCTCCATCATGCAAGAGCGCAGCCACGCTTTTGCGATGAAGTCGCAGATCTGGCTGCTCGACCCGCGCCCCAACCTGCCATGCATCGTGCAGGCGGTGAAAGATGGGTTTGATCTCAGCGAAGCGAGCCACACGCCGGTGATGCTGCAGCTGCGCATCCGCGCTTGCCACGTGCACGGCCAGTTCACGGCCAGCGCCAACCAGCGGCCCGGCTTCACACTGAAGCAGGCGATGGAGAACCCGCAGCGCGACACCAGCCGCATCGTGCTGCCGCCGTCCAGTTACCTGCACGAAAAGGAAAAGCTGCAGCAGCGTTGGCCGGCCGCGGTGAAGTTCATCCAGGAACGGGGGCTGAATGAATTTTTTGAAGGTGCGGAGAACACACTGGGCATCATCGTCCAGGGCGGCACCTACAACACCCTGGTTCGTGTGCTGGAACGCCTGGGTGTGGCCGACGTGTACGGCACCAGCGCCGTGCCGCTGTATGTGATGAACGTGGCCTACCCGGTGGTCGATGCCGAGGTGCTGCGTTTCTGCGCAGGCAAACGCGCGGTGCTGCTGGTGGAGGAGGGCCAACCCAACTACATCGAACAGAACATCGCCACCATCTTGCGCGCTGCGGGCAGCTACACCGCGCTGCACGGCAAGGACCTGCTGGCGCCGGCTGGTGAATACACCGCGGCCGAGGTGCTGGCCGGTACACGCCAGTTCCTGCAGCGCTACGGACTGCTGGGCGCCGCGCAGGCGCCGGGGCGGGGCATCGTCATCCCCATACAGCCGGTTGTCACTGAAGCGACGGCCGCCACAGCGGCTGCAGCCGCAATCGCCGCCGCAGCGGCTGCAGCCGCAGTCGCCGCCACTGCGCAGGTGCACGCCCGCCCGCCGGGTTTCTGCACCGGCTGCCCCGAACGCCCTATCTTCACGGCCATGAAGCTGGTGGAACGTGAACTGGGTGCGCACCATGTGTCGGCC
>JANNMQ010001074.1:0-1546 GCA_031398045.1 Rubrivivax sp. | reverse complement strand
GCCGTTCAGCCACGTTTTCGTGCAAGGTGTAGTCGACGATGTCTTCGGCCTTGATGACCTCGCGGGCCACAAAGTCGAGGTTGCCGGTGGCGTCAGCCAGGCCCAGCTTGATGGCTTCTTCACCGTTCCAGAACAAGCCGGAAAAGGTGTCGGGTGTTTCTTTCAGCCGCGCGCCCCGGCCCTCTTTCACCACCGCGATGAACTGCCGGTGGATCTGCTCGATCATCAACTTGGCCTTGGCCTTTTGTTCGGCATTGACGGGGCTGAAAGGGTCGAGCATGGCCTTGTTTTCACCCGCGGTGAGCAAGCGGCGTTCCACACCCAGTTTGTTCATCAAACCGGTGAAACCAAAACCGTCCATCAAGACGCCGATGCTGCCCACGATGCTGGCCTTGTCGACGTAAATCTCGTCAGCCGCCACGGCGATGTAGTACGCGCCTGAAGCCGCCGCTTCTTCCACCACCGCGTACAGCTTCTTGTTGTGTTTGGCTTTCAGGCGTTTGATCTCGTCGTAGACGATGCCGCTTTGCACCGGGCTGCCACCTGGTGAATTGATGCGCAGCACCACGCCCTGCGAGCCTGGGTCTTCAAAAGCGCTGGTCAGCGCGGACACCAGGGCCTCGGCGCTGGCTGGACTTTCGGCGCTGATTTCGCCCCGCAGGTCCACCAGCGCGGTGTGCGGAAGGCCACTGGCCACGGGCATCTGTGTGCGTGAAAAGGCCACCCACAACACCGTCACCACCAGCAGCAGCCAGGCCAGACGGAAAAAATTGCGCCAGCGACGGTCGCTGCGCTGCTGGCGCAGCAGTTCGGTGGCCACGTGCAGCAGCGTGCTTTCCAGGCCCGGCGTGGCCGCTGCGCTGGTTTGTGCAGCACGTGCTGCCAGGGCCGCTGCCGCGGTCAGCGTGGGCGGCTCTTGCCCGGGCCAGGGTGGCGGCGCTGCCGCAGGAGAGGGTGGGGTTGGAGGGAACTCGGTGCTCATGACGGTCCTGGTTCGCCGGGTGCAACAAACACCACCGGCTGTATGTCGCGGGAAGGATACCAATGCACCTGGCCGGCACGTTCTTGCACCTGCACAGGGGTCAGCCGGGCGCCCGCACAGGGGCCCCACACGCAGGCCCCGCTGTGGGGTTCATAAGAGGCGCCATGGATGCTGCACAGGATGTAGCGCTTGTCCATGTCCAGGAACTGGCCTTCCTGCCAGTCCATTTCAGTGGGCACGTGGGCACAGCGGTTCAGGTAGGCGCGCAGCTGGCCTTCAAAGCGCAGCACGAAGGCCCGCGCGGGCTGGCCATAAACGAGTACATCCCAGACATGGGCGCGGCCGCTTTCGAGCAGGTCGTCACTGGCGCACAAGGGCTGTGAAGGCCTGGGGGCAGGGGCTTCAAGCATCGAGCTCACTGGTGTACCTTCATGCTGCGCACTGCGGTATTCGTCTTTCAGGCGGCCGGGCAGGCTGCAGCGGGTGCTTAGGCATGGGCCAGCAGCCACTGATGCAGTTGCGCTGTGCTGTGGGCGACGAACAAAGGCTCGTGCTCGGCGAATG
>JANNMQ010001072.1:0-1535 GCA_031398045.1 Rubrivivax sp. | reverse complement strand
GTGCTGGGCATCAGCATCGAAACACCGCATGCCAAGTACCTGTTCTGCCTGGCCGTGCTGGTGGTGTTTGCCATCGCCGCCAAGAACCTGGTGCGCAGCCACATCGGGCGTGAATGGATGGCCATCCGTGACATGGACGTGGCAGCGGCCGTCATCGGCATCAGGCCCGTGTACGCCAAGCTCACCGCCTTTGCGGTCAGCAGCTTCATCGTCGGCGTGGCCGGCGCGCTGTGGGGCTTTGTGCACCTGGGCAGCTGGGAGCCGGCGGCCTTCAGCATCGACCGCAGCTTTCAGCTGCTGTTCATGGTCATCATCGGTGGCCTGGGTTCCATCATGGGCAGTTTTTTTGGCGCTGCTTTCATCGTTATCTTGCCGGTGTTTCTGAACCAGTTTTTGCCTTGGGTGGGTGGCTTGGTGGGCGTCACCATCAGCACGGCCGGTGTGGCGCATGCCGAATTGATGATCTTCGGCGCACTGATCGTGTTTTTTCTCATCGTCGAACCACACGGCCTGGCCCGTTTGTGGTCCACGGCCAAAGAAAAAATGCGGCTGTGGCCGTTCCCGCACTGACAACCCCAAACGCTATCAAGCGTTGAACCTGGGCACGAGCGTGGCCGCAGCCGACGGGCTGCAACACCACCCCAAAAAGCCGCACCGACGGGTGCCGACAGTGAAGACGTCCCTGATCGATTTTTTCCACCCCTGGAGACAGACATGAAATTCAAGACCCTCACCACCCTGGCGCTGGGCGCGACACTGGCTGCCGCTGCAGTCAGCACCGCCATGGCGCAGGCCAAGGAACAGTTTTTTCCGGTGCTGGTGTACCGCACGGGTGCCTACGCACCCAACGGTGTGCCTTTTGCCAACGGCTATGTGGATTACCTAAAGCTCACGAATGCACGCGGTGGCATCAACGGTGTGAAGGTCAGTTTCGAAGAATGCGAAACCGGCTATGCCACCGACCGCGGCGTGGAATGTTACGAACGCCTGAAGGGCAAAAACGGCGGCGCCACGGTGTTCCAGCCGCTGTCCACCGGCATCACCTTTGCGCTGACCGAAAAGGCGCCTGGCGACAAGATACCGCTTATCACCGCAGGCTATGGCCGCAGCGAAAGCACCGACGGCAACGTCTTCAAGTGGAACTTCCCGCTCACCGGCACCTACTGGGACGCCGCCGACATCCTCTTGCAGCACATCGCCAAGAAAGAGGGCGGCTGGGACAAACTGAAGGGCAAGAAGTTTGCGCTCGTGTACCACGACAGCCCGTTTGGCAAAGAGCCCATCCCGTTGCTGGTGGAGCGCAGCAAGATGCACGGCTTTGAGTTGACGCAGCTGCCGGTGACACACCCTGGCGTGGAACAGAAGGCCACCTGGCTGCAGATTCGCCAGAACCGCCCTGACTACGTGCTGCTGTGGGGCTGGGGCGTGATGAACAGCCTGCGCTGAAAGAAGCCCAGGCCACCGGCTACCCGCGCGACAAAATGTATGGCGTGTGGTGGGCTGCCGCCGAGCCTGATGTGAAAGACGTGGGCGAC
>JANNMQ010001055.1:0-1687 GCA_031398045.1 Rubrivivax sp. | reverse complement strand
CGTGAGCGGTCTGCCGCCCACCAGCCTGTCGGGCGTGGGCACTGCAGTGCACTTCGCCATCACCGCTTTCCAGGTCTCCGTCAGCGGCAGCTACAACCTGCTCAATTCATCGCAGTACGACTCGTACCTGCATCTGTACGCCAACTCCTTCAACCCGCTGTCGCAGTTCAGCAATGTGCTGGCGGCCGACGACGATGCTGGGCCCGGCTCCGACTCGCAGTTCACGGTTGGGCTGCTGCAGGGCACCCCATACCTCGCCGTCAGCAGCGCCTTTGACAACAACGGATTCGGCGCGTTCAGGCTCACCGTCAGTGGGCCCGGCGACATCAACCTTTCGAAAGGCCAGCCTGGGCTGAACGCGCAGGTTCCCGAGCCCGCATCGCTGGCGCTGGTGGGGCTGGCTCTGGCGGGGCTGGCGGTCAGCCGCCGCAAGCGGGCCTGACCACGTGGGTGCGGTGTCAGGGGCGTTGGCATCCTGACACCGGCCCATCCACAGCCACCGTCAATGCAGCGGCAGCGCCATCGCGCAAGCATGGGCACTGGACCAGGCCCACTGAAAGTTGTAGCCGCCCAGCCAGCCCGTCACGTCCACCACTTCACCGATGAAATACAGGCCGGCCTGGGTGGACTCCAGGGTCTGGGACGACAGGTCGCGGGTGTCCACCCCCCCCAGCGTGACTTCGGCCTTGCGGTAACCCTCGTCACCGCTGGGCCACACCTCCCAGCGCGAAAAACGCTCGGCCAGGCGCAACAGGTCCTTGTCGGTGGCGTCGTTGATGGGGCGTTGCCAGTGGGCTTGCTGCTGCGTCCAGGCTTCTGCCAGACGGCTGGGCACCAGGCCAGCCAGTTCGTTGGCAATCAGCTTGCGTGAATGGGCCTTGGCCTCAGCCAACGCGCGAGGCAGGTCAACCTCGGGTGCCAAGTTCAGCCGTATCGCGGTGCCGGCGGCCCAGTAGCTGGAGATCTGCAACACGGCTGGACCCGACAGACCGCGGTGGGTGAACAGCAGGTCTTCCAGAAAAGCCATGTGGTTTTTCTTCTCACCGGTTTCGATCTGCACCGGCAGCGACAGCCCTGCCAACGGCACAAAGGGCTCCCAGGCCTGACCCTCAAAGGTCAGCGGCACCAGGCCCGGCCGCTGCTCCACCAGCCGCAGGCCAAACTGCCGCGCCAGGCGATAGCCGAAGTCGGTGGCGCCGGTCTTGGGTATCGACAGCCCGCCGGTGGCCACTACCACGCTGCGGCTCTTCACCGGGCCGCGATCGGTGTCGATCCCGAACGAGCCATCGCCCAGCACCCGTACTGCGCGCACAGCGCAGGGTTGCCAGCGTTGCACACCACCGGCGTCGCACTCGGCCAGCAGCATGCGGATCAGGTCTTCGGCGGAGCGGTCGCAAAACAGCTGGCCCTTGTGCTTTTCATGGAAGCCGATGCCGTGTTGCTGCACCAGCGCCACGAAGTCGGCGGGCGTGTAACGCGACAGCGCCGAGCGGCAGAAGTTCGGGTTCTGGCCGATGAAGTGTTTGTGCGGATGGCGCACGTCGAGTTCGCGGTTGGTGAAGTTGGCCCGGCCTCCACCCGAGATGCGGATCTTCTCGGCTACCTTTTCGCTGTGGTCCAGTAACAGCACCTTGATGCCGCGCTGGCCTGCCACCCCGGCACAGAAGAGGCCGGCTGCGCCGGCACC
>JANNMQ010001007.1:0-3018 GCA_031398045.1 Rubrivivax sp. | reverse complement strand
CTGTTCGCTGGCCACTCTGGCGTACGCCGCGTCGTGTGGGCGAAGCCGAGCATCGGGCCGGCCCAGCGTCTGCAACACGTCAGGTTCAAGCGCCCGCCTGCGCACCAAGCGCTCGGCCAGGGCCTGCATCAGCTGGTGTTTGCGGCCTTGCCAGCGGTCCACGGCTTCGTTGTAAGCGCCGCCATCAAAGTGCCCTTTCAGGCGCCGCAGCGTCCGCCATTCTTTGGCCCACGCGGCCTCGACCTGCGGCGTATCAGCTGGTAACGTGGCCGCGGCTTGCGAAGCACCCAGGCCATTGCAGAATGCGCCCGCTTGAGTAAATGCAGCGTTTGCAGACCAGCCCAGAAAACCACGGCGCTTCATGCCGGGGCACCACCACCGAGGAGATGCACTTGAAACCCAACCCCCCTTTGATGCTGGCGCTGGTTGCGGCTGCGGCCCTGGCTTTGTGCAGTGGCGCTTTGATGGCGCATGGCAGCCATCCGCAAGATGTGCATGGCCAGCTGGAACAAGAGAAGCTGAACACGCAGATCTACAAGGCCTACTTTCCAAGCCTGGTGGTGGCACGCAAGGCGGCCATCAGCTTCCATGACCAGTTGATGCAGGCAAACTACGCCGAGGGCTACCTGGTGCTGGAGCTGGGCGCTGCTGACATGGACCGTCTGCGCGGTTTTGGTTTCACCTTTGCGCCGGCCACCGACTTCATCCGCCAGCGCGACGCCTTCTTGACGCAGATGCAAATTGCCAACAGCGCGCGCGGGGCTGCTGCCACGGTTGGCACCGCAGGCACCACAGGCACCACAGGCAAGGCCAAAACCGGCCCAGGCGGCGCGGTGGAAGCGGCCAACCTGCAGTCCATTCCCAACTATGCCTGCTATGAAACGGTGGAAGAAACGATGGCGCAGACGCAGGCTTTTGTGACCAGCAAACCCCAGCTGGCCACTTTGTTGGACGCTGGTGACTCGTGGCAAAAAACCCAGGGCGCTGGGGGCTACGACATGCAGGTGCTGAAGCTGACCAACGCCGCCGTGGCGGGCAGCAAACCCAAGCTGTTTGTCAACGCGGCCATTCATGCGCGGGAATATACGACCGCGCCCCTGGTGCTGGAATTTGCGCGTTGGCTGGTGAACGGCCACGGCAGCAACGCCGACGCAACCTGGATCCTGGACCACCACGAAGTGCACCTGATGCTGCATGCCAACCCCGATGGCCGCAAACGCGCAGAAACCGGGTTGTCGTGGCGCAAGAATACCAACAACAACTTCTGCGCCAACACCAACACACGCGGCGTCGATCTGAACCGCAACTTCAGTTTCAGCTGGAACAGCACAGCCGGCCAGGGCAGCAGTGGCGACGCCTGCAACCTGACCTATCGCGGGCCCAGCGCGGGTTCTGAACCCGAGATACAGGCGATACAGAGCTACGTGCGCAGCCTGTGGCCTGACCGCCGCGGGCCCAACCCGACAGACGCCGCACCGGCCGACACCAGCGGCATCCACCTGGACATCCACAGCTACAGCCAATTGGTGCTGTGGCCTTGGGGCACCACGGCCACACCGGCGCCAAACAGCACGGCACTGCAGACCCTGGGCCGCAAATTTGCCTACTTCAACAATTACACACCGCAGCAAGCAATCGGCCTGTACCCCACTGACGGCACGTCCAGTGGCGTGAGCTACGGCGAGCTCGGGGTTGCGGCTTACACCATCGAGCTGGGCACCTCATTTTTTCGAGAGCTGCACCACCTACAACAACACCATCAAGCCGAACAATCTGCCGGCGCTGATCTACGCGGCCAAGGTGGTGCGCACACCCTACATCACACCAGGCGGCCCCGACATCACCACGCTGACCCTGGGCGGCACGGCTTCTTCCACCGGTGTGCTGGCCGGCACGGCGGTGCCGCTGACGGCGTCGGCCACCGACACCCGCTTCAACAACAGCAATGGCACCGAGCCCACGCAGGCCGTGGCCGCCGCCGAATACACCATCAACACACCGCCCTGGGACGCAACAGCCACGCCGGTGGCGCTGGCGGCCACGGACGGCGCTTTCAACAGCAGCACCGAAGCACTGCTGGGCAGCATCAACACCAGCGGCCTGAGCGTCGGGCGCCACACTGTGTACCTGCGCGCCCGTGATGCCGGTGGCACCTGGGGTGCGGTATCCGCGGTGTTCCTGAACATCACCGACACCCTGCCACCGCTGGTGCCATCGTTCAGTGGCAGCTGTTCCAACCTGACCTGCAGCTTCAATGCGGGCGCCACCACGGGTGCTAACAGCTACAGCTGGGCTTTTGGCGACGGCAGCACCGGCAGCGGCGTCACGGCATCGCGCACCTATGCCAGCGCCGGTACCTACACGGTGACTTTGACGGCAGGCAATGGCAGCACCACAGCCAGCCAGTCGCAGACGGTGTCGCCCACCGCGCCGCCGCTGGTGACCAATGTGGCCGAGGTTGAGAACAACGGCTCTCGAGGTTCTGCACAGCTGGTCAGCGCCAACCCGGCCTTGGTCAGCGGCACGATGGCCAACAATTCTGACCAGGACTATTTCCGCATCAGCCTGGCCGCGGGCAAAACGCTGCGGGCCACGCTGACGCCCAACACCACCTCGAACTACAACCTGTACATCTACAACGCAGCGGGGTCGCTGCTGACCAGCAGCACCTTGGGTACCGGCCAGGTGGACAACGCCAGCGTGGCCAACACGGGCGCCACAGCGGTCACGATCTATGTGCGTGTGAACCGTTCCAGTGGCGGCACGGGCAACACCAACGGGCGCTACACCTTGCGACTGGAGCAGTAGTGGCAGCTGCGGGTGCGGGTGCCGGTGCCGGTGCGAGTGCCGTTGCGGTAGCCGGTGCGGTTGCAGCCGCACCGGCAATCGCGAACAAAGTGGCCGACAGCACCGCAAAAACCGCTTGCTTCCCTGCCTGGTCAGTCCTATCCTTGCGTTGCCTGTTTAGCAGGTAAAAACCGACGGCGCAGTCACTGCGCGTCAGGGGCCCCGGACAAT
>JANNMQ010000987.1:0-3683 GCA_031398045.1 Rubrivivax sp. | reverse complement strand
CAATCGCGACTTGACGTCGCGGACAACACCGGTGCTAAGAGCGTCATGTGCATCAAGGTGCTGGGCGGCTCCAAGCGGCGTTACGCTGGCATTGGTGACGTCATCAAGGTCAGCATCAAAGAAGCTGCACCGCGTGGCCGTGTCAAAAAGGGCGAGGTCTACAGTGCCGTGGTGGTTCGTACCGCCAAAGGCGTTCGTCGCCAGGATGGTTCGCTGATCAAGTTCGACGGCAACGCAGCGGTCCTGTTGAACGCCAAGCTCGAACCCATCGGCACGCGCATCTTCGGCCCGGTAACGCGCGAATTGCGCACTGAGCGCTTTATGAAGATCGTCTCGCTGGCCCCTGAAGTGCTGTGACTGGCCGGGTAAATGGCTGGGTATAAGGACCGAACATGAACAAAATTCGCAAAGGCGACCAAGTCATCGTGATCACCGGCCGCGACAAAGGCAAACGCGGCACCGTGTCTCAGCGGGTTGACGAAGACCGGGTGGTCGTCGACGGCGTGAACATGGTCAAGAAGCACGTCAAGCCCAACCCGATGAAGGGTACGACGGGCGGTGTGGTTGACAAAGTCATGTCCATCCACCAGTCCAATGTTGCGATCTACAACGCGGCAACGGGCAAGGCTGACCGCGTAGCCATCAAGCTGCTTGAGGGTGGCAAGAAAGTGCGTGTGTACAAGTCCAGCGGCGCCGAGATCAAGGCCTGAACGGAAATCTCATCATGGCAAAAAAACCAGTAGCGGCCCAAGCGAAGCCCCAGTCCGGGCCGGCCAACCAAGGTCCGCAGCCCAAGGCTCGTCTGCAGGGTATCTACCGCGAAAAAATCGTTCCGGAACTGATGGCCAAATTTGGCTTCACCTCGGTGATGCAGGTGCCACGCTTGCAGAAGATCACGCTCAACATGGGTGTGAGCGAAGCGGTCTCTGACAAGAAGGTCATGGACCACGCGGTCAGTGACTTGACAAAGATTGCTGGCCAGAAGCCCGTGGTCACCATGAGCAAGCGGCCTATTGCGGGCTTCAAGATTCGCGAAGGCCAGGCCATCGGCACCATGGTTACGCTGCGTGGCGTGCGCATGTACGAATTCCTCGATCGCTTTGTGACTGTGGCGTTGCCGCGTGTGCGCGACTTCCGCGGCATCAGTGGTCGCAGCTTCGACGGCCGCGGCAATTACAACATCGGTGTTAAAGAGCAAATCATTTTTCCTGAGATCGAGTACGACAAGATCGACGTGATTCGGGGTATGAATATCAGTATCACCACCAGCGCGAAGAACGACGACGAGTGCCGTGCGCTCCTGACGGCGTTCAAGTTCCCCTTCAAGAACTAAAGGCAACGCTACATGGCCAAGCTGTCCATCAAGATGCGCGAAGACAAGCGCGAAAAACTGGTTGCCAAGTTCGCGAAGAAATACGCGGAACTGAAAACCACTGCGAACGACGCCAAGAAGAGCGACGAAGAGCGCTACATGGCGCGCCTGGAGTTGCAGAAGCTGCCGCGTAACGCCTACCCCACCCGCTTGCGCAACCGCTGTGCCATCACCGGCCGTGGCCGTGGCACCTTCCGCATGTTCGGCTTGGGCCGCAACAAGATCCGCGAGCTCGCCTTCAAAGGCGATATCCCGGGCATGGTGAAAGCCAGCTGGTAATCAGCCGCTGACCACCCGAGCCGATCAGGAGATTTTTCATGAGCATGAGTGACCCCATTGCGGACATGCTGACCCGCATCCGCAACGCCCAAGCGGTTGCCAAGGCAGCGGTTGTGATGCCCTCTTCCAAATTGAAGATGGCCATTGCACAAGTGCTGAAGGATGAGGGCTACATCGACGATTTTGCTATTCGCGCCAATGACGGCAAGCCCGAGTTGGAGCTGGCTTTGAAGTACTACGCGGGTCGCCCTGTGATTGAGCGTATAGAGCGCGTCAGCCGCCCTGGTTTGCGTATCTACAAAGGGCGTGACGCCATTCCGCAAGTCATGAATGGCCTGGGTGTTGCGATCGTGACCACGCCCAAGGGTGTAATGACGGACCGCAAAGCGCGCCAGACCGGTGTTGGTGGCGAAGTGCTTTGCTACGTCGCGTGACCGTCTAGAAATTAAGGGGTTCGAACCATGTCCCGCGTAGGAAAAATGCCGATCACCGTGCCCAAAGGCGTGGATGTGACGGTGGCAGACCACAAGATCACCGTCAAGGGTGCCAACGGTACGTTGGTGCGTGCTTTGAATCCAATGGTTGCCGTCAGCAACGAAGGCGGTGTCGTCAAGTTTGTGCCCGTCGAGGGTCAGCCCGATGGTGATGCCATGAGCGGCACCATGCGCGCCTTGGTGGCCAATATGGTTACTGGCGTCAGCAAGGGATTTGAGCGCAAGCTGACCTTGGTTGGTGTTGGCTTCCGTGCCCAGGCACAGGGTCAAAAGCTGAATCTGCAGATCGGCTTTTCGCACCCGGTTGTGAAAGAAATGCCCGTTGGTGTGAAGGTGGTGACGCCCACCCAGACAGAAATCTTGATCTCTGGCGCCGACCGCCAGGCGGTGGGCCAACTGGCCGCAGAAGTGCGTGCCTTCCGTCCGCCAGAGCCCTACAAGGGCAAAGGCATCCGATACGCTGAAGAACGCGTGTCGCTCAAAGAGACGAAGAAGAAGTAAGGACCACAGCCATGAGCATGACGAAAAAAGAGCAACGCCTTCGCCGTTCGCGCCAAACGCGTCAACGCATCGCCAATCAGCGCGTGGTGCGTTTGGCTGTGCACCGTTCCAACCTGCACATCTACGCCTCCATCGTTTCAGACGACGGTACCAAAGTGCTGGCCTGCGCCTCCACAGCAGAGAAGGAAGTGCGCGAGCAGCTGGGTGGTGGAGGCAACGTCAGCGCCGCCGCTGCAGTGGGCAAGCGCATCGCCGAAAAGGCCAAGGCGGTCGGTATCGACAAGGTCGCGTTCGACCGTTCGGGTTTTGCGTTCCATGGCCGCGTCAAGGCGCTGGCTGAAGCGGCACGCGAAGCCGGCCTCCAGTTCTAAGCGGCCTGTCGCTTAAGGAAATTCCGAAATGGCAAAGTTCACTCCCCGCGCGCAAGCCGAAGGCAACGACGACGGGCTCAAGGAAAAGATGATCGCGGTCAACCGCGTCACCAAGGTCGTGAAGGGTGGTCGCACCCTCAGCTTTGCAGCGCTGACCGTGGTCGGCGATGGCGACGGCCGCGTGGGCATGGGCAAGGGCAAAGCCAAGGAAGTGCCTGTGGCCGTGCAAAAGGCCATGGAATCTGCGCGTCGCAACATGACCAAAGTCAGCCTGAAGAATGGCTCCATCCACCACAACGTGCGTGGTGAGCATGGAGCGGCCAAAGTGCTGATGGCGCCAGCTGCTGCGGGTACCGGCATCATCGCGGGTGGCCCCATGCGTGCGGTGTTTGAGGTGATGGGCGTGACGGATATCGTGGCCAAGAGCCTGGGCTCGAGCAACCCGTACAACATGGTTCGTGCCACGCTGGACGCGCTGAAGCGGTCCACCACGCCGGCTGAGATCGCTGCCAAGCGTGGCAAGTCGGTTGAAGACATCTTCAGCTGAACGGCAGCTCAGAGAGCGGCCCCCGGAGAAACTACATGTCTGAAAAGAAAACTCTGACCGTGAAGCTGGTTCGCAGCATCAACGGCTCGCGCCAGTCGCACCGCGACACCGTCCGCGGT
>JANNMQ010000945.1:0-3279 GCA_031398045.1 Rubrivivax sp. | reverse complement strand
CTCGCTGCAGGTAGCGCGTGACTTCGGCAGCGGCATCCACCAGGTCTTCAAAACTCTTGCCCGGGCCGACATAAGCTGCCGTGATGCGGGCCAGCGCTGCACGCAATTCAGCCGGGCTGTTGTCGTCAACGCGGTAGGCCTTGACGACCAGCCGAAGTTCATCGGCGGGCTTGCCCAGTTCTCGCGCCGCGGTTGTGCTGGGCAGCCGCTGGGCTGGCAGCGCATTGGTGTCGCTGAGGCTTTCAGCAGGCTGCCGCGGGGGCGCCAGATCGGTGGTGCTTGGCACCACCGCTGGCGTGCGGGGTGTGCCGTCGGGCACCGCCTGGGCCCAGGGGGTGCCCGCCACCCATGCGGTGGCGAAGCCCAACCACCATGTTGCCCGCAGGCCCAACCCACGCTCCGTGCCAGAGCAGCGTAGCTTGAGCACTAGACCCAACATTTTGCAGTGACCGCAAGGGCCTTAACAGGGCAAAGTTTCAGCAGCGTGAAAACGGGTCTAAGGTGCAAGGTTGGGCTCTCCAGATGCGGGCAGACCACCCAGGCTGCCCAGCTCAAATGACGATAGGCGCTTTCCAGGTCAAAAGAACTGGAGGATGCACGTAGAGAACAGTCGACCTTGCAAGTCGCCTAATCGTTTGTAGGGGGTTCCCAACGCTGGCACTCGCGCTGACACTTCAGCCCACTCAACCTGGTCTACCGATGCGCACCACAGCAGGTGCGCGATTGGAAACCCGCACATACGCATCCCAGCGGGCCAGCTTGCCGGGCTGAGCCCACCGCAGTACACCGATGAGCGACATTCACGAAGCACCGTCCTTGATTGCCAATTGGGTGCAAGCACTGGACGACGAGTCGGCGCCCTGCGGCCCCGACCTTGAATACGACAACCAGTTTCTTGAAGTCTCGCAAGCTGCTGCGGGCAAACCCGAATCGCAATTCGGTGCCGCTGAAGCACCCGATTGGGTGGCGGTGCGCGAAGGTGTTGAAAACATGCTGGGCCGCTCGCGAGACCTGCGTCTGGCTGTGTTGTGGCTGCGTTCAGGCGTCAACCTGTATGGTTATGCGGCGCTGCCTGCAGGGTTGCAATTGTTGACCGGCATGCTGCAGCAGTTGGGTGCCGCTGTGCTGCCGCTGCCCGACCCCGACGATGGTGACGCTTACGCGCGCGTGAACGCACTTTCAGTCTTGGCCGAAGCACAAGGCCTGGTGGGCGACCTGCGCACCGCCGCCGTGGCACAAGACCGTGCCCTCGGCCGCATCAGTGGGCGCGATATCGAATTGACGCTGATGCTGGCGCAGCCGCTGGAAACCGAAACCGTGCTGCCCAAAGACCAGATGCAGCGCATGCTGGCTGACATGGCCGGTGCGGTGCCGGGGCTGCGCGCAACCGTCGACAACAGCCTGCTGGAATTCAACAAGCTGCAGGCTGCGGTGCAAGACTTTCTGGGCGCCGCCGCGCCCGACTTGGCGGCGCTGAAGCGCCTGGTCAAGGGCTTGGCCACGCTGATGCCGCAGCCCGAGACTGCTGTGGATGCACAGTCTGGCGACGACGCTGGCGACGGCAGCGCCACCAGCAGCAGCCGAGCGGCGCTGACGGGCCCCGTGAACAACCGTGCCGATGCGCTGCGCGCGATTGACATGGTGTGCGAATTTCTGGAACGTACCGAGCCTTCCAACCCCGCACCGCTGTTTTTGCGCCGCGCGCGGCAACTGGTCAATCACAATTTCTTGCAACTGATGAGAGAGCTGGCCCCCGATTCAATGGCCAGCGTGGCCCGGTCCGTTGGGGTAGACCCTGAGTCCGTGCAGGGCCCCGAAAATTCTTGACTAAAGGCTGGAGTTACGAGAAAACCTCGTACCCAGGTATGGTTTGTTTGGCCGCGTTAAACAGGAGTTTTTTGCATGAGCAGCAGTCAGAAGTTCATCGCCCGCAACCGCGCGCCGCGTGTCCAGATCGAATACGACGTCGAGGTGTATGGGGCCGAGAAAAAGATACAACTGCCCTTTGTGATGGGTGTGCTGGCCGACCTGTCCGGCAAACCGGCTGACCCGCTGGCGCCGGTGGCCGACCGCAAGTTTTTGGAAGTCGACGTCGACAACTTTGACGCCCGTATGAAATCCATGAAGCCCCGGGTGGCCTTCACGGTGCCCAATGCACTGACCGGCGATGGCGACATGGCAGTGGACATCACCTTCGAAAACATGGACGACTTTTCGCCCGCGGCTGTGGCGCGCAAGGTCGATTCGCTGAACAAACTGCTGCAGGCCCGCGAGCAACTGGCCAACCTGGTCACCTACATGGATGGCAAGGGCGGCGCTGAAGAGCTGATTGGCAAGCTGATGAACGACCCGGCTTTGCTCAGCTCGTTGGCCGCCACGGCCAAACCCGCTGAGCCTGCCTGAACCCTTCAGCCTGCTGATTCAGCCCCATCGGCTGCCCGCTCGCTAACCGCACATCTTGTTGGAGTAACCAAGCATGGCCGAAGTACAAGCCTCACCAGCCCTGGCAGGCGTCACCCTGGAAGGCAGCGACCTGGCGTCGCTGCTGCAAAAAGAGTTCAAGCCCAAATCTGATGACGCCAAAGGTGCTGTCGAGAAGGCGGTGCAGACACTGGCGCAGCAAGCGCTGTCGCAAACGCAGTTGATCAGCGGTGACGTGGTGGCTTCCATCGAAGCCATGATTGCCGCTCTCGATAAGAAGTTGTCAGAGCAGGTCAACCTCATCTTGCACCACGGCGATTTTCAGAAGCTCGAAGGCGCCTGGCGGGGCCTGCATTACATGGTGAACAACACCGAAACAGACGAGCAGTTGAAGATACGGTTGATGAACATCAGCAAAGCCGATCTGGGCAAAACGCTGAAGCGCTACAAAGGCACCAACTGGGACCAGAGCCCCATCTTCAAGCGTGTTTATGCCGAAGAGTTTGGCCAGTTTGGCGGTGAACCTTTTGGCGCCATCGTGGGTGACTACCACTTCGACCAGAGTGCACCCGATGTGGAATTGCTGGGCGAGATGGCCAAGATCGCCGCAGCGGCCCACGCGCCTTTCATCACCGGTGCTTCGCCCACGCTGATGCAGATGGACAGCTGGCAGGAGCTGGCCAATCCCCGCGATCTGACCAAGATTTTTTCCACGCCCGATTACGCCGCCTGGCGGTCACTGCGCGACTCCGAGGACAGCAAGTACATTGGCTTGGCCATGCCGCGGTTCCTGGCCCGGCTGCCCTACGGAGCGCGCACCAATCCGGTTGAAGCATTCAATTTTGAAGAAGACACCGG
>JANNMQ010000894.1:0-2366 GCA_031398045.1 Rubrivivax sp. | reverse complement strand
GCAGGGCCTGCATCAGAAATGACGCTTGAGGCGTTCATGCCCTGGGAAAACGCCCAGGACACGCGCCACGAATTCCGACGTGGCGAGGTTTTTGCGATGTGGGGTGCGCAGCGGGTGCACGGCGAGGTGGTGGGCAATTTGGTTGCTGCCTGAGGGGCCTGCTCAAGGGCACACCCTGCCGCGCATTTGCTGTGTCGATGAAGGTGCAGCTTGCCGACGACACCCTCTTCTACCCCGACGTGTTTGTCACCTGCGACCCGCACGACCTGAAAACCGACATGGTGTTCAAGAGCCCGAAGCTGGTGGTGGAGGTTCTTTCAGAAAGCACCCAGGCTTATGACCGCGGCTTGAAGTTCGCCGCTTACCGGCAGATCAGCACCTTGCAGGAATACGTGCTGGTCGACCCCGACACCCGACGGGTGGAGGTGTTTCGCCGCAACGAGCGCGACAACTTCGAACTGCTGGACCAAACAGGGGCGCCCGAACTGGTGCTGGACAGCGTCGGGTTGAGGTTGGCGATGGATGAACTGTTTGATGGTGTGGCGCCGTAGTCGGCTGCGGCCTGCGCTCAGCGTACACCCAGACCCACGCTGGTGCGCCATGCCGCCTTCAGTTGCTGGGGAATGGGCCGAAAACGGCAGCAAGCCTATTCACACCCAGGACCGCCATGAACGTCAATGCTGCTCAAGCCGCACTCGTCAATTCCGCCTCCGCGGCCACGCCAGGCACCGTGCAAGGCAGCGCCGCACTGTCGGTGCTGAAAAAGTCGATGCAAGCCCAAGAGAACGCAGCCGCGCAGCTGATTGCCGCGCTGCCGCAGCCCGCGCTGGCCACCTCGGGCGGTGTGGGCACGCAGATCAACACTTACGCCTGATGCGATGGCTGCCATGCGCAGCCTGAGAGCGCCCCCAGGCGGCGTTG
Organism: Rubrivivax sp.; assembly: GCA_031398045.1. GTDB lineage: Bacteria > Pseudomonadota > Gammaproteobacteria > Burkholderiales > Burkholderiaceae_C > Rubrivivax. The sequence goes on along the minus strand of JANNMQ010000894.1, from coordinate 1,445 downwards.
CCGCCGCCCTCCGAGTGGGATGAGCAAAGTAACCAAGTGACATTTGCTCATGAGCAGCAAGCAGGCGCAAGCGGCATAGGTGACCGCGCCGGGTTTGGTGCTTCAGCCACCATTCAGCGGCGCTGCTGGGCCGCCCCTGCAGCGATGCCCAGGCGGCGGGCGAAGGCGCCTGGCGCCGCACTGGCACCTGCCGAAGGCGGGCGTTGACGGATCAGGGTGTTGCAGTACAGCACGTCCGGCAGGCCGTCGCCGGTGACGTCACCGACGGCCATGCGCGTAGAGCAGCCGTAGGGAGCGCTGAAGCGCTGCTCGGCCATCAGGCTGTTGCCGGGCTGCTGTTCGTACAGACCCATGGCGGACCAGCCATCGTGGGCAACCAAGGCATCCAGTTTTGCGTCGCCCGTGACGTCGGCCAAGACCACCTGCGACGGCAGGTCGTAACTCTCCAGGCTGGTCATCGGCGCAAAGTTTCCGTCGGGCAACTGCAGCAGCAGGTTCATGTAGGCCGGCTGGTTGGTGCTGGTCACAAAAACAATGTCGGCTCGCCCGTCACCATTCACGTCGCCGGCGCTGAAAGGGCCTGAGACATGTCTTGCCGTGGGCGGCAGCAGTCTCCAGCTGCCAAAACTGCCGTCAGCTGCCTGCAGCAGCACCCCAAATCGATGCGCGCTGACGGCAGCCACCAGTCCATGCACCACCAGGTCGGGGCGGCCGTCACCGTTCATGTCGGCCACGGCCACGCCTGAAACCGAGGTCAGGTCTGGCGCAAGGCTTGTTCGGTCCACCCCGGTGGCGTCGGCAGAGGACAGCAGCAGTTCCAGCCTGTCGTTGGGTGCTTGCACCAACAGCGCCGCACGCTGGTCAGGCCAGAGCTTGACGGTGGCCAGCGCAGTCTGCACCCGGGTGTCCAGTTGCTGGCGCAGCCAACTGCCGTTTGAGGTCTGCAAAAAAACAGCCAGACCGCCCCAGCCGCTGAGCACCAGGTCCTCGCGACCGTCGCGGTTCCAGTCCATCGCCACCAGGCTGTGAGGCAGGAAAAAGTCGCCGATGTCGACCAGCTCGGCCGGCGCCAGTCGGCCGTCGGCCTGCTGGTACATGACCTTCAGCTTGATGAAAAAGCTGTCGGGCCCGGAACCATCGGCAAGCACGACGACATCCGGTCGCCCGTCGCCATTCAAGTCGGTGATCAGCGTGGCCCGCACTTCGTTGCCTACCCCGGGCAGGTTGAGCGGGCTGGCAAAGCGCCCGGGGTCCGCTGAAAACGAGATCTGGTAGCCGGGCGACGGGTTGCCCAGCAGGTCTTTCACCTCTGGTGCCACCGCCACCCGGTAGCGGCCGTCGCGCTGCAGCGGCAAGGTGGGAGTGACAGTGACGGTGCGGCCGATCAGGGACACCGTGTAGGGCGTCGCCTGCTGCGCATCCTCCCGCACCAGCGAGAACTGTTG
>JANNMQ010000875.1:0-1802 GCA_031398045.1 Rubrivivax sp. | reverse complement strand
GCCGCAGGGCTCGCCGCGCTGGTTTGACATGGAAAATCCGCTCGATGCGCGGCGCCTGGAGCAGCCTTTTGTCACGCTGGAAGCGCTGACGCGCGAGCCTGGCCTGGTGGTCATCGACGAGGTGCAGCGTGTGCCGGCGTTGTTTCCACAGCTGCGTGTGTTGATCGACCGCAGCGACGCGGCGGGCCAGTTTTTGCTACTGGGCAGTGCGTCTCCTGTACTGTTGCGGCAGGCCGGGGAATCGCTGCTGGGCCGTGTGGAGACCATCGAAGTGGCCGGTTTCGACTTCGCTGAAGTCTGCACGGCTGGTGCTGTAACCCGGACAAGAACAAAGCCGGCTGGCTACCAGCAGGTGCCGGCCGAACGCCTGTGGTTGCGCGGCGGTTTTCCGCGCGCTTACTTGGCTGAGTCAGACGAAGACAGCCTGGCCTGGCGGCGCCAGGCTGTAGCCAGCCATGTGGAACTCGACCTGCCGCAGTTAGGCATCAACATTGCAGCGCCGGCCATGCTGCGCTTTTGGCAAATGCTTGCGCACACCCATGGCCAGGTGTGGAACGCCGCCGATCCCGCGCGATCGCTCGGTGTGTCCGAACCTACGGCGCGCCGCTACCTCGACACCTTAACGCAGACCTTGATGGTTCGACAGCTGCAGCCCTGGCACGCCAACATCGGCAAACGCCAGGTGAAGTCGCCGAAGATCTATTTCCGCGACAGTGGTTTGCTGCATGCGCTGTGGGGTGTGGCCACGTTGCCGCAATTGCTGCAGCACCCGCGCAGCGGCGCCAGTTGGGAAGGTTTTGCGCTTGAACAGGTGCTGCGATTGGCGCAGCCCGATGCAGCTTATTTCTGGGCGACGCACCAAGGCGCTGAACTCGACCTGCTGATGTTCAAAAGTGGACAGCGCGTGGGTGTGGAGTTCAAGCGCGCTGACGCTCCCGGGCTCACGAAATCCATGCACATTGCGCTGCAAGACTTGGAGCTGGATGCGCTCTATGTGGTGTACCCGGGCGCGCACCGCTACCGGCTGGCAGATCGCGTCGAGGCTGTGCCGCTGTGGGCCTTGTTGCCTGCAGCGGCAGCCTGAGGCGCTAGAGCGCCACCGTCGAAATCCAGGGCACCGCCGCAATCACCACCAACCCAGCCGTCAGCGCCAGCAGGTAAGGCCAGATGGCGCCCATCACGTCGTCGGGCGACGCATCGCCAATGCGGCAGGCGACATAAAAGCCCACCCCGATGGGCGGCATCATGAGGCCGATGTTCATGGCCACCACCACCACCATTGAGTAGTGGATGTCGTGGATGCCCAGCTTCTTGGCAATCGGGAACATGATGGGGGCCAGCAACAAAATGGCAGGCAAGCCTTCGAGGATGCAGCCCAGGATCACAAACACCAGAATCGTGACGCCCAAGTAGGCCCACACGCCGCCGGGCAATGTGGTCAGGAAGACTGAAAGCTGCTGCACCACGCCACTTTGTGCAATGGCCCAGGCCATGCCCGAAGCGGTGCCCAGAATCAACAGAATGGCGCCGCTGAGCGCTGCGGTTTCCACCAGCATGCGCCACACCTGCCGCGCGCTGAGGCCGCCGTACAGGAACTTGCCGATCACCAGTGCATAGAGCACCGCAATCGTTGACACCTCGGTGGCTGTGGCCACACCTTCACCCACCGCGCTGCGGATCAAAAACGGCAGCACCAGCGCCGGCGCAGCAAACAGCAGCAGTTTGCCCAGCAGCGCCCAAGGCGTGCGCTGCACACCGGCCATCACCTCGTGGCGGGCCTTCCAGCGTGCCAGCACCAGCAG
>JANNMQ010000839.1:0-3108 GCA_031398045.1 Rubrivivax sp. | reverse complement strand
TGGCGGTGGTGGGACCGACGCGCCTCGGCGGTTTGATATCCGTTCGCCGACCTCGGGCATACCCGATCACCTTGCCGGCGGACGAACCCTACACTGGGTTACAAATGAGCGGCGGGCATCCATCGCTGCCATTGGATGGAGACAAACCATGCAGCAACCCAGCGTTCGCGGTCCAGGCCTGCGCCTGATCCTGAGTCTCGTCGCTGTTACTTGTGCAGCCAGCACGGTGCCGGTGCAAGCCCGCGTGGTGAAGATCGTCATCGACAGCATCACGCCGGTGGCCAACACCACACCACCCTACGAGCGCGTGCGCGGCCGGGCATTTGGCGAGCTGGATCCGAACGACCCCAAAAACGGCGTCATCACCGACGTCCAGCTCGGTCTGGATGCCGACGGCAAGCTGCGCTACGAGACCACCTTCGCGATCAGCCGGCCGGTGGACATCAGCAAGGCCAACGGCTTCATGTGGCACGACGTGCCCAACCGCGGTGGTGCCATCAACCCCAACGCGGCCGAGAACCTGGCGGGTGACATCAACCTGGCCAGCGGCTGGCAGGCCGACAACGCGGGCGCCACCGCGATACCGGCCAACCGCAGCACCGGCACCAACCACTGGGTCAGCGTGCCGATGGCGCGCAACGGTAACCAGCTGGTCACCGGCAACGTGCTGGCGCGCATCGTCAACCGCAGCGGCGTGGCTTCGCAACCGTTGAACGTGATGGGCAACCCGGTGCCCTACCTGCCCGCCACGCTCGACACGACACAAGCAGTGCTGACCACACACACCAAAGAAACCGTGGACGGCCAGGTGACCGTGGGCTCGGTGATCGCGCCCACCGACTGGGCCTACGGCACCTGCAGCGCGGCCAATCCGTTCCCGGGTACGCCGCTGAACAACGACACCGCCGCGTTGCCCGGCAACCTACCGGTGCACATCTGCCTGCGCAACGGCTTCGATGCCAGCCTGCTGTACCAGCTGGTCTACCCGGCCAAAGGTGCGTACATCCTGGGCGCCGGCATTGCCGCTTTCCGCGATGTCGGCGCTTTTTTCAAGTACGAAGCGCAGGACGACCTGGGCACGCCCAACCCCATCGCCGGCAAGATCACTGCGTCGTCGATGCGCGGGTCGTCGCAGTCGGGCAACTTCACGCGCCAGTACATCTATGCGGGCATGAACCAGGACGAAAAAGGCCGCATCGTGCACAACGGCGCCTGGCCGCAAATTGCCGGCCGCCGCGTGGCCGCCAACGTGCGCTGGGGCCAGCCCGATGGTGTGCTGGAGCTGTACCAGCTGGGCAGCGAAGGCGCGCAGTGGTGGACCGACTACCCCGACCCGGTGCGCGGCAACCCCACAAAGAGCATTTTCTCGCGCTGCAACCTCAGCAACACCTGCCCGAAGGTGATTGAACATTTCGGCTCGGCCGAGGTCTACGCGCTGAAGATGACCACCGAATGGGTGGGCACGGCCGCCAACGCCGACATTCCGCTGACGCGCAATGTGCGCCGCTACTACATCCCCAGCACCACCCACGGCGGTGGCGCTGGTGGCTTCACCCACATTCCAGACCCCGCCGTGGCAGCAGGCAGGCCCGTGGCAAGCTGCCCCGGCAACAACTGGGGCGCAGGCAAGTTCCTGCCCAACCCGGTGCCGTCCACGCAGATGGTCAACGTCATACGCGTGGCCATGCGCGACTGGTTGATGAAAGGCAAGCTGCCGCCACCCAGCCGCTACCCCACGCTGGCAGGCGGCAACCTGGTGTCGCCCAACCGCGCGGCCATGGGCTTCCCGGCGGGCGTGCCGGGCATACCCGAATCCATCTTTCTGCCCGAGAACTTCATCTTCCCAGTGCTGGACTACGACTGGGGCCCAGACTTCAACCACAGCGACGCCACCGGCGTACCCACCAACCTGCCGCCACCCATCAAACAGGTCATTCCGATGAAGGTGCCCCGTGTCAATGTCGACGGCAATGAAATCGGCGGTGTGCCCACGGTACTGAACGAAGCGCCGCTGGGCACCTACCTGGGCTGGAACATCACTGCAGGTGGTTTCCACAAGGACCAGGTGTGCAACTACGTGGGCGGCTACATCCCGTTTGCCACCACGTTGGCGGAACGCCTGGCAAACAACGACCCGCGCCGCTCATTGACCGAGCGTTATGGCAACCATGCCGGTTATGTGGCCGCGGTGACCGCGGCAGCCCACAGCGCGTTTGCGCAGGGCTACCTGCTGGCCGCAGACCGCGACGCCCTGATTGCCGCAGCCACGGCCAGCAGCGTGCTGGTGGCGCCTTGATGCCGGTGCCTGCCGTGGCTTCGCCCTAACCCTTGCTTGAAAGAATGCCATGAAGACCGCTTGCACCGCACTGTTGCTGACTGCCGCGCTGGTGGCGTCGGCCTGGGCCACACCCTTCACCGGTGCCGATTCACCCGGCGTGCTGGACGTCAGCAACACGGGTGGATTTGTACCCGGTGCCACGCCCGTGCCGGGTGCAGCGAACGCCACGCCTGCTTCGCTGACCCTGGTGGGCAGCGACGACAGCAGCAGCCTGGGCTGTGCCGGCGGCGTTTACGAAGTGCCCGGGCCCTGCCGGCTGCAGGCCGTGTTCAACCAGCGCGGTGTGTACAGTTTCAGCTGGGCCTACAGCACGGCCGACATCTCGGCCGGCGCTGACATCTTTGGCGTCTTGGTGGATGGTGTGGCTGCGCTGGTCTACGGCGACCCGGGTGGCCCGGTCTCGCAGAGCGGCAGCGCCACTTTCGCCGCCAAAAGCTCATTCGGCTGGACCATCAACTGCACCGACTGCACCGGCGGTGCCGCCACCGTGGTGATCTCCAATTTTGATGTGCCGGAGCCTTCTACCTGGGCTTTGGTGGTGGCAGCCGGCCTGGCTGCAGGGTGGCGCAGGCAGTTGAATCGCTAAGCCCCTGACTGGTGCGGCAGTCGACCCAGCACCAGGCCAGCGGGCGTCAAACGCAACATCGAGGCAAGCGCAGGGCCGCGTGTGACTTCGTAGGCGTGTATCCCCCGCAGCTGCGGGAAGCCAGCGCGGCGGCGGCGGCCTAGCATCGGCGCGAAGCTCCTGAGCAAAACAACGCCACCATGCA
>JANNMQ010000825.1:0-1509 GCA_031398045.1 Rubrivivax sp. | reverse complement strand
CCTGGTGCTGGGCTTTGAAGTGCCTGCGGCGCTGCAGTCGGCGTTTGTGTTTGAGCCCGGCCAGTACCTGACGCTGCGGCAAGGCGAAGAGCGCCGTTCTTATTCCATCTGCGCCGCCGCGGGCGACGCGCTGCGGGTGGGTGTGCGCAAGGTGCCGGGGGGTGTGTTTTCAAGCTGGCTGCATGAACACGCCCGCGTGGGCCGGGTGCTGGATGTGATGCCGCCGCAAGGCCGCTTTGGTGCGGCCTTGCGGCAACAGCCGCACCACGTGCTGGCGGTAGCGGGTGGCAGTGGCATCACACCCATTTTGTCGATCATCAAGACCGTGCTGGCAGGCCATGCACAGGCCCGCGTCACGCTGCTGTATGGCAACCGGCGCGCGGCCACCACCATGTTCAAAGAAGAGCTGGAAGACCTGAAAAACCGCTACCTGACACGCTTGCTGCTGCACCCGGTTTTTTCGCGCGAGGTGATGGACTCTCCGGTGCACGCAGGGCGGCTGGACGCACAGAAAATATCGACGCTGCTGCGTTTGAGCGGCCCGGTCGACCAGGCCTTCATCTGCGGGCCGCATGCGCTGAACGACGACGCTGAAGCTGCGCTGCAGGCTCTGGGCTTGCAACCGCATCAGATCCATGTTGAACGTTTTGGGCTGCCCCCTGGTGAAGCGGCGGCTGTTGTGGCCGCACAGCCCGGCGACGCCAGCTCGGCCACCATCACCATCGTGCGCGACGGCCTGACGCGTGAAGTGCCGTTTGGTGCCCAAGACCGCAGCATCCTGGCTGCTGCGGCACGCGCTGGGCTCGACGTGCCCTTTTCCTGCAGAAGCGGCGTGTGCGCCACCTGTCGCGCCAAGCTGAAAGGGGGCCAGGTGCGCATGGACCGCAATTTCGCACTGGAAAAAGAAGAACTGGCGGCCGGCTTCGTCTTGACCTGCCAGTCGCACCCCACCACCGAACGGGTGGTGCTGTCGTTTGACGAGCGCTGAAGCGCTGGATCTTTGGTTCCTGTTTCGATGGCGCGTCCGCGGTCAGCTGGTTTTGACGTTCAGCGTGAACAGATCCTGGCCGCTGCAGCGCAGCTTTTTGCGCAGCGTGGTTACAGCAGCACCACGATGGCCGAGGTGGCTGCAGCCTGCGGAATTTCCAAAGGCACGCTCTACCACTATGTGCGCGACAAACAAGATCTGTTGGGGCAGATAAGCAACAACCATGTGCAACGCCTGCTGGCGCTGGTGCAGGCCGTGGCGGCGCAGAACCTGCCACCGCATGAGCACCTGCAGGCATTGGTGCTGCGCTTGATGCAGGCCTATGAAAACGCCCAGGCCGAACACCGCGTGCTGACCGAAGACGTGAAGTTTCTGCCTGACGATGGCGGTGGCGGCACCGGCTTTGCCAGCCCAGGTGCCGCTGTACCCCTTGCCACCCCGAACGGCAGCCCGCGACAACAAGTGCTGCAAGGCCAACGCCAGGTGGTGCAGGCCGTGGCCGATGCGGTGGCAGCTTTGCG
>JANNMQ010000783.1:0-4456 GCA_031398045.1 Rubrivivax sp. | reverse complement strand
CTTGGGTCGGGGTTGCAGGCGCGGTTTGATGCATGGCTGATCCAATAGTAGCCGGGCCGTGCGCAAGGGCATCCCGCCAGGCCCTTACACCTTGGTACGGTAGCCGATGGATACGTGGCTTACATATGCCAGCACGCTGTTACGACTGCGCAGTTGCGGGCATCGACCAGCACTGCGGCGGCCTTGCCTGCAAGGGGCGTTGAATGGGCCGCGCACGCAGCCCGTGGTCACCCCGCGAATGGGTGGCGCGGTGTGCCAACCTGGACATATTGCCATGCGTTGACCAGTGCCTGGAGGTAATCTGCTGCAATGTCCCCAGCCCGTATTTCACCTCTCACCGAAGCGCCGTTGTCCCGTTCAGATGAAGCGCAGGGCCTGGCCGCTTTGCTGAACCTGGAAGCTCACCTGGAAATGAGCCGCATCAGCGCCACCACTGAACAGGCTGCTGCCGATTCATCAACGGCCAGCGCTCAGGGTGCCACTCAACTGGCGGGCCAGGTGGCCGCCGAAAAAGCAGTTGCAGGCCAGGCCCAGCCCTGCGCAGGGGCCGCACAGGCCACCACCTTGGTCAAAGTAAAAAGCAGCGATGGGCCAGCCCCCGCCTTGCAACAGCCGGCGAGCATGGCGCAAGGGGGCGTTGCAACAGCACCGCGGGCCCCAGAAACTGCTCCACAAGCCGCCCTAGAAAGCGCCCCACAAGCCGCCCCACAACCCTCCCCACAGACGGGCGCAGGGCCGGCGCTGGCCAGCGGCTCGGCAGCGGGCGTGCCACCCGGCCTGGGTCGCATCGGGCCTTATGAATTGAAAGCCGTGCTGCCTCACGACGGCTTGGGCCAGATTTTCAAGGCCTGGGACAGCACCGAAAGAATGGACGTGATGCTGACCCTGCTGGACCTGGAGTCCGACGCACGCGACCGCGAAGTCATCATCAAGCAGTTGCACCAGTCCGTGTTGGCCGCTGCGACCCTTCGGCACCCGGGGCTGGCGCCCATCCACGACGCCGGTGTGGTGGGTGCCGGTGTTTACATCTGCAACCACTGGCTGCCAGGGCGCACACTGGCCAACGCGCAACAGGCGGGCTGGCAGCCCACGGCCCGCGCGGCTGCAACGATGGTGCGAGATTTGGCGCTGGCGTTGGCCCACGCCCACACCCATGGTGTGCTGCACGGCGGGCTGAATCCTTCCACCGTGATGCTGGACGCGCAAGACAAACCCACCGTGCTGGGTCTGGGTTATGCATGCCCTGCGCATGCCTCTGACTTGCCATCCATGGACCCTTTGGTTCGCGGCGCTGCGCCTTACCTGGCACCGGAACAATTGCAGGGCAGTGTGGTGGACGCGCGCACCGACGTGCACGCCTTGGGTGTGTTGCTGTATGAGCTGCTGGCCGGGCACCGGGCCTACCCCGGCGAAACCGTGCCCGAAGTGGCGCGGGCCTTGATGGCGCACGACCCCGCGCCACCGCACTGGCTGCGTCTGGACGTGCCCGAACGCTTGTCAGCCATTGCCATGCAGGCGCTGCAACGCAACCCGGCGGCCCGCTACGCGCAGGTGAGTGAAATAGCGCTGGCCTTGAATGCCTGGCTTGAACAAGTCGATCAGGAAAGTGATGACGCTCGCCAGGCCTTTGTGGCCGCGCAGACGTTGCCGACTTCGAAACGGAAGCCAGGCTCCAAAACTGCGGCCCGCAGAAGCTATCGATGGGTTGCGGTGATGCTGGTCGCAGCGGCGTTGGCGGTGGCCGCAGCACTGGCCTGGGTAGGCAGGCGAGAGGCAGTGGTTGCCGTCCCCGCACAAGCCACGGTCACGGCTGCCACAGAGCCCGAGGCCAACCAAGCTGCAGTGCTGCTGCCGCAGAACACCGAACAAAACAGCAGCACGGCAGCGCCAGGCCGCGCAGGGGTCGCTGCACTGGCAGGGGCTGCGGTGTTGTCCAGCGCAGCCTTGCCCGGCACCGTGTTTGCCCAAGCCGTGCCACCCCCAGCGGCCGACTACCCTGCAGCCAACCAAGGCACGACGGGCTCGGTGGTGCCTGGTGGGCAGCCGGCGTTGCCACCGAAAGCCGTGACATCACCGGCCAAGCTTGCCAGCCGCGACAAGGTGCGGCCGGCAGCGCCCGAAGCCCGTCCACCGGCAGCGCCCGTGGCTGTGCAAACGGGCACGGTGCAATTGGCTGTCAGCCCATGGGGCTACGTGGACGTGGGTGGCAGGCCTGCGGGGGCATCGCCGCCCTTGCACAAACTGACCCTGCCCGAGGGCACGCACACCATCACCATTCGCAATGAAGACTTTGCGCCTTACGTGACCACCATCCAAGTGTCGGCCGACAAGGCGACCACCGTACGCCACCGGTTCTCGCAATGACGCTGTGCGCTGGTTATCGCTGGGGCGGGCGGCCTGCCCGAACAGCGTTGGGCTTGTGGGCCGTGGCGGTGGTGGTGATGGTGGTGATGGTGGGCTGCGCTGCGCCGCCGCCATCGCCACCAGCCGCGCCGACGCCCCAGGGGCTGGCCGATGTATTGGACCGTCCCGCAGAGCGCGCTTTGTTTGACGGCATTCGGGCTTATGACGAGGGGCAGTACGAACTGGCAGAAACTGCGCTGCGCGCCGCCGTTGCAGGCAATCTGCGCAGCCCGCGCGACAAGGCCACGGCACACAAGCTGCTGGCTTTTATCTACTGCACCAGCAACCGCGAGAGACTGTGTGAAACGGCCTTCAGATCAGCGCGGGACAGTGACCCCGCGTTTCGCCTGAACCGGGCTGAAGCGGGGCACCCGCTGTGGGGACCCGTCTATCGGCGCCTGGCGCTGACGCCCTGATAACCTGCCGACAAACAGGCTCAAGGCGCAAGAGGGCGCAGTTGCAAGACCTTCAGATCGGCGGCTGTGTTGGCATTGAAAAATGCGGCTTCGTTTTCAAACACCACCGTGGCGCAAACGTGCTGGGCCGTCCACGCATCAATCTTGCGTCCGCCGCCATTCAAATAGCCCACCAGGCTTTCCAGCAACGCTGACTTCAGCAGGCAAAAAACGGGCTGCAGCTGCACACTGCCTTTTTCCAGCGTCGCGGCCATGGCGATATCGGCGTTCTCTTGCTCCAGTGCCTGCGCCAGCCTGGCTACCAGGTCCAGCGGAAATGCAGGTGTGTCGCAGGGCACGGTCGCCAGATAGGGCGTTTCGCAGTGTTCCAGCCCGGCCAGCCAACCGGCCAGCGGGCCTGGGTAGTCGGCCACGGGGTCGTGCCAGACCGGCACACCGAAGGATTCATAGGCCGCCAGGTTGCGGTTGGCGTTGATCATCGAAGTACCCACCTGGGGCTGCAAGCGCAGCAGCGCATGCAGCGCCAGCGGCATGCCGTGATGGTTCTGCAGGCCTTTGTCCACACCGCCCATGCGGGTGCCCTTGCCACCGCACAGCACCAGGCCCGTGATGTTTTTGCTGTCGATCACGCTTCAGGCCTCCAGCATGTCAAAACCTTGCGTTTCGACAGCCACAAAAGCCAGCGTGAAGGCGGCCAATGCGCGGTAGATGTCGGCCGCAGGATGTGTTTGCGCGGCGTCGCACAGGGCCTCGACCCAGGTCTGCACATGGCTGCGGAAAAAGCGGCGCTGCCGTTCCAGGTTGCACACCGCCGCGTCGTCGCCAGCGATCAGGTAGCGCATCACCTCAAACACATAGGCCACGTGGTCTTCGGTTTCCGGCAGGGCTTCGTCGCGCGTCAGGCCCAGCGCGGCGAGGTCGGTTCGCAGCACCGCCAAGGGCCTTTCGTTCAGCGACCCGCTGAGGTAAAACGACCCGTAGGCAAAGACCTCGGGCTTGCCGACGCCGACAAACAAGGTGCTGAATTCAGCCGCTGCGGCAGCCACGGTGGTGGCGCGTAACGCCGCCACCAGGTCGTGCCAGGGCGCCGCCAACACCGCACCCGGCGTTTCGGGTTCGGTCACGGCCGCCTTGAACTGCTGCAACAGGGCTGCATCAGGGGGTGCCAGCCACAAACTGGCCAACAGGCCGTAGAGCTCGGCACGTGCCAGTTCTTCGTGGTCATCGGTGCGGCCCATGCCCACAGAAATGGGTGCGGCCACAGCGCCGCCCGGCTTGGTGACGGGTGGGGGATTTGTAGACGGGCTGGACATGGTGGTGCTCACAAGTCGGTGCTCACAAGTCGGTGCTCGTAAATCGGTGCTCACAAATCGGTGATGCGGACTTCAGACGGGTTGCTGTGCAGGTCGATGACGCGGCATTCACCGCACATCTTCAGCCGCTCGGCCGCGGCGCCTTGGAACGCGCTGTGCCCGGCCAGTTTGCCCATCATGTTTTGGATGGCCAGCAGGGTGCCAAAGGGCTTGCTGCAGCGCACGCAGCGGTAGGGTTCCATCTCGGCCAAGGTGCGCGCTACCTTGCGCGCCTTGCCGTCTTCGGCCAGCCACAGGCGCGGTTGCAGCGTGATGGCGTTTTCA